>JADFKG010000034.1 GCA_022565075.1 Chloroflexota bacterium
GCCCGTAGGCGAAGATCTCTTCCCGGGCGCCCGCCACGCCGACGAACGGATTTTCGCCGGGAATGGCGTAGCCGGTGTTCGCCGAGACGTCGATCCGCAGCACCTTGCCCAGAAGAGTGTTCAGCTCCTGACCGTTCTCGTTTGGGTCGCCGCTGCCGCCGCCATCGCCCGTCGAAAGCAGCAGGTAGTCGTTGTGGTCGAAGGCGATGTGCCCGCCGTTGTGGTTCGGCGCGAACTGCAGGATGGACAGCAAGACCTCGTCGCTGTTCCCGTCGAGGGCGTTCGCGGTGGCCGAGTAGCGGGCGAGGACGGAGCGGTTCGGGCTCGCCGCCGTGTAGTAGAGATACACGCGCCCGTCCTGCGCAAAGCCCGGCGAGAAGGCAAGCGACAGCAGGCCTTCTTCAGTGCCGCCGGTGTCCACGATACCGCTAACGTCGCCCCAGAGCATCGGCGCAAAGCTCCCGCTGAGCGACACGCGGTACATCTGGCCGGTCTGGCGAACGGCGATCGCCTCGGTCGGCGCACCCGGTATCACGGCCAGCTCGATCACAGAGCCGTTAGCGACGCCGAGCTCTGCGCTGCTAATTACCGCCTCCATGCGGTAGCCGTTGGCGGCCGGCGTTGCGGTCGCCGTGCCCGGAGGAGCGGTCGTCGTTGGCGAGTCGAGCGGCTCGCCGATGGGCGGACAGATCCCGGTGGCTGGCTGAGCGGGCGATACGCCACCGACGAACAGGAGCAGGAGGAGCACGTCCCCCTCGTTCACGTCGCCGTCGCAGTTAACGTCGCCGGCTTGCTCCACGCAGCCGGCGAAGGGCTCGGCGCTGGCCGCGAACCGCAGGTCCGCCAGTGCGTCCAGCGAGTCGATCGATTCGCTGCAGTCGGCATCGCCCTGCAAGGCGCCGTCGGCGGAAGAGCCGCCAGACCAGGGTGAGATGGCCACGACCACGATTGTGATGATTGCCAGCGCCGCTGCCACGCCAGCGCCAGCGACGCGAAAGTTCATAACCACTTCACGTCAATAGTACGAGAGTTGTCGCGGACGGGTCTGCGCGGCCCGGTTGGGCGTGGTTGGCCGTTAGGCGCTGTGCCGCGAGGTGAAGCGCGCGATGCGTTCCAGCGCCTCTTCGAGCAGGTTGTACGGTGCCGCGTAGCACATTCGCACGTGGCCGCGGCCGCAGTCGCCGAACGCCGAGCCAGGAATGACCGCGACCTTCTCTTCGTCCAGCAGGCGCTCCGAGAACTCGACGTCGTCCATCCCTGTCGAGCGGATCGACGGGAAGACGTAGAAGGCGCCGTGTGGTTCGTTCAGCGCCAGGCCGATCTCCCCCAGCCCCTTCACCATCAGCCGGCGGCGGCGGTCGAACTCGGCAACGAAGCGGCGGACGTCCTCCTCGCCGTGCTGGATCGCCTCCAGCGCGGCGTACTGTGAGGGCGTCGGCGCCGACATCACGATGTACTGGTGCACCTTCATCATCGCCTCGAGCAGGTCGGAAGGTGCGCAGACCCAGCCCACCCGCCAGCCGGTCATCGCGTAGGACTTGGAGAACCCGCCCATGAGTATGGTTCGCTCCTTCATCCCGGGCAACGACGCGAAGCAGGTGTGGTCCATGCCGTAGCTCAGCCGGTCGTAGATCTCGTCCGAGACGACGATCAGGTCGTGACGCTCAGCCACGGCGGCGATGTCCGTCAGGTCTTCGCGCGACATCTGCGCGCCTGTCGGGTTCGAGGGATAGCCGAGCAGCAGCGCCTTGCTGCGGGGCGTGATCTTGGCTTCGATGTCCTCTGCCGTGACGCGGAAGCCGCGTTCCATCTCGGTCGGCACCGGCACCAGCTTGCCGCCGACGAGCGTAACGCAGGGCGGATAGGCGACGTAGTAGGGGTCGGGGCAAAGGATCTCGTCTCCCGGATCGAGCAGCACGTGGCTGGCCAGCAGCAGCGCTTCGGACACGCCTATCGTGACCATGATCTCCCGCTGTGGGTCGTAGCGCACGCCGTAGAGGCGCTGGAGGTGGTCCGCGATCGCCTCTCGCAACGCGTGGAGGCCGTAGTTCGAGGTGTAGTGAGTCTCGCCGGCCTCGACGGCTTCGAAGGCGGCGCGGCTGTAGCGCTCCGGCGTGACGAAATCGGGCTCGCCGACGCCCAGAGAGATGACGCCGTCCAGATTGGCGATGAGCTCAAAGAAGTGGCGTATTCCGGACGACGAAATCTCATCAATCCTGTGCGAAAATCGCTGATCCGCCTTCTTCTTGGTGCCTTCTTTCACAAGCCCCTCCGCAGAGATAGTGACGCCAATGGTAGCAGAGGCGCGACGGGGTGTCACCGACCGAGTCAGCGACGGATTATGTTCGTCGGCAGGCGCTAGCGGCGCTGCTCCGCGTATCCACGCGCGGCCACCGGCCAGACGTCGGTAACCCGGTCGCCTTCGACCACGTAGATCACGTCGTGCAGGTTAATCGTGGGGTCTACATGCGAAGGGACAAGGCGTATCCGGTCGCCGACGACGATCGCCGACTCTGGCGGCAGCGTGATCGAGGCGTGCTCATCACTGAGGAAGAGGATGCTCGCACCCTCAACGCCGTCGATGTCCGGGTTGCCGTGGTCCTCCGTACAGGCCTTGTGTCCGGAGTCCGTCACGCAGAGACCCGGAGCGGGGCGAGAAATTACGGTTCCGAGCACCCAGATCGCCTGCCGGAACGGGCCGTCCAGCTTGGCGTACGCCGTGTCCATCAGCGCGTACGAGCCAGCCTGGATCTCCGTGATGCCCTCAATGCGCCCCGTGATGTCGTACGAACCCGTTCCGCCCGCCGAAACGATGTCGCAGGGCAGCCCCGCCTCGCGGACGGCGCTCACGGCGGAGAGCAGGCCGTCCATCGCACCGCGCGTGACGTGCTCACGCTTATCGCGCTCTGGTATGCCGACGGCGTGGCCCTCGTAGCCCATGAGGCCGCGCAAGCGAACGCCGGGCGTCTCCGCCGCCCGCGCTGCCAGCTCGGCGGCGGCGTCCGGCGGCACCCCGCAACGCGGCATCCCCACGTTGACGTCGACAAGCACGCCGACCTCGACTCCGGCGCTGACCGCGGCCTCGCCGGCCAGCGCCAGCCCCACGAGAGAATCGACGGCGATCTTCAGATCGACGCCACGCGCTGCGATCGCCGCGACACGAGCTGTCTTGTCCGGGCCGATCACTTCGTTAGCGATCAGGATGTCATCGCAGATATCGGCCACGGCTTCGGCCTCGGCGACGGTCGCGCAGGTCAGGCCCGTGCAGGAACCAGCGGCGAGCTGTCGGCGGGCGATCTCCAGCGTCTTGTGCGCCTTGAAGTGCGGACGCAACTTGCAGTCGCCCTCGCGGAAGAACTCGGCCATGCGTTCGATGTTCGCCTGCATGGCGGTTGCGTCGAGGATGAGCGCCGGCGTTGGGATCTCGGCAACGGTGCTGGGTGCGGTCACGAGGTGGAGTATCGCGCGTCGTGGCGGATGCGGTCTAGAGAGGCGGGAACTCTTCGTGCCAGGTCGTCGACTGCTCGTAGGCGTGGGCGACCCGCAACATCGTCGCCTCGTCGAACGGCTTGGCGATGACCTGCAGGCCGATCGGCAGGCGCGCGCCGTCGTCGGCCGTCGCGAAGCCGCAGGGCACGGAGATGCCCGGCAGGCCGGCGATGTTGACCGGGATCGTGCAGACGTCGTTGAGGTACATCTGCAACGGGTCGTCGATCTTCTCGCCGATCTTGAACGCCGCCGTCGGAGTCACGGGCGCGACCAGCACGTCGTGCTTCTCGAACGCGGCGTCGAACTCGCGCCGGATCAGCGTTCGCACCTTCTGCGCCTTCAGGTAGTACGCGTCGTAGTAGCCGGTGGAGAGCGCGTACGTGCCGATCATGATGCGCCGCTTCACTTCCTCGCCGAAGCCGTACTGACGCGTTCCCTCCATGTCGGCCCACATCGATCCGCCCTCTCTGTACGAGAACCCATACTTCACGCCGTCGTAGCGCGCCAGGTTCGCCGACGCCTCCGAAGGCGCGATGATGTAGTAGACCGAGAGGGCGTGCCCGGTAGAAGGCAGCGAGACGTCAGTGTCGATCTCCGCGCCGAGGCCTTCTAACTGTGCGACCGCCTTCTCCACGGCCTCTCGCACTTCGCTGTCCATGCCCTCGACGAAGTACTCCCGCGGCACGCCGACGCGCAGCCCCTTGACGCCTTCGCCGATCGTGGCGTTGTAGTCCGGCACTTCGATCGGTACCGAGGTCGAGTCGCGTTGGTCGTGGCCGGCGATCGCCTGCAGCACGGTCGCGGCGTCGCGGACGGAGCGGGTGAGCGTCCCGATCTGGTCGAGCGATGAGCCGAACGCAATGAGGCCGTAGCGTGAGACGCGCCCGTATGTGGGCTTGAGGCCGACGACGCCGCTTAGCGCCCCGGGCTGGCGCACTGAGCCGCCCGTGTCGGAGCCCAGCGCCCAGTAAGCCATGCCGCAGGCGACAGCGGCCGCCGACCCGGCCGAAGAACCGCCGGGCACGCGGTCGAGCGCCCAGGGGTTGTGCGTCGGGCCGAAGGCAGAGTTTTCGCCGGAGGAGCCCATCGCAAACTCGTCCATGTTCGTCTTGCCGATCATCACGAAGCCGGCTTCGTTGAGCAGCGTCATCACGTTGGCGTCATAAACGGGCACGAACGGCTCCAGGATGCGCGACCCGGCCGTCGTGCGGACGCCCTTCGTTACGATGGCGTCCTTGATCGCCGCCGGGACGCCCGTCAGCGGGTTCTCGTTGCCCCCCGCGATCATCTTGTCGGCGCGCGCGGCCTGCGCCAGCGCCGTCTCCTCCGATTCCGTGATGAAGGCGTTCACCTGCTCGTTCACGGCGCGTATGCGCTCGAACGTGGCCTGCGTCAGCTCGACGGAGGATACCTTACCCTCGCGCAGAAGGTCGGCCGCCTCGTGCATCGTCAGGCGCAGGACGTCGTTGGTCATCGCTACTCTTCCAGAATGGCGCGAACGCGGAAGTAGCCGTTCTCCTGGAGCGGCGCGTTGGCGAGGACGTCGGCGTGATCGGTGCACGGCGCCGTCTCGTCGGCGCGCAGCACGTTGTGCAGGTCAAGGGCGTACGCCGTGGGCGGGACGCCGTCCGTGTCGACCTGCTTCAGCTCCTCGAAGTAGTCGAGGATCGACGAGAGCTGGCTGCTGAAGCGCTCGACGTCTTCCTCGCTGATCCCGAGGCGCGCTAGAAGGGCGATATGGCGTACTTCGTCCGGCGTCAGTGACATGGCCTCACGATTATGGGTGGAACAGGTGACGAGAGACAAGCGACAGGGAACGGCGAAGTGTCGCGGGTCCTGTTTCCTGTCGCCTGTTCCTTGTCCCCGGTCTGCCTGCTACGCTGAAACGGTATGCCGAAGGGAACGCCGGCTGAGACGACCGACAAGCGCGCGATCCGCGGCCATGCCAGCCAGATCTGGACGCCGGGGCTGGAGCGCCGCCTCGCCCTCGTGCGCCGGCACGTGCCACTGGAGGGAAAACGCATCCTGGACGCCGGCTGTGGCGTCGGCGCCTTCGTGCGGCGCCTGCGCGAGTTCACGCCGAACGTCCAGGGCTTCGACATCGAGCGTGAGAGTGTCCTGCGCGGCATCGAGGAGGTTCCGGGGCTGGGCGTGGCGGTGGCGGAGCACTTGCCGTACAGGGACGGCACGTTCGACGTCATCCTCATGCACGAGGTGCTCGAGCACGTAGACGACGACCTTGAATCGCTGCGCGAAATGCACAGGGTGCTGGCGCCCGGCGGCCGGCTGGTTGTCTTCTGCCCGAATCGGCTCTACCCGTTCGAGACGCACGGCATCTTCATCGGCAAGAACTATCACTTCGGGAACTGGCCGCTCGTCAACTACTTGCCGGACGTTCTGCGCGACCGCCTCGTGCCGCACGCCCGCGTCTACACGAAGCGCAAGCTGCGCCGTATCTACCGAAAGGCAGGCTTCCGGGCGCAGGTACATTCGTTCGTATACCCGGGCTTCGACCACATAATGGCGCGGCGCAAGTACGTGGGGCGTGCGTTGCGCGGGCTCCTCTACCCGCTCGAAAATAGCGGACTGCGAATCTTTGGCCTCTCCCACTTCGTTGTACTAGTACCGAAATAGCCACACGGAGAGTCACACAGGATAAGATTTGGCCAGGATATACCGAGTCCGCCGCAAACGGGCACGACAGGTGAACGTCCGGCGCGGCCGTACCTTCCGCTCTCGCCTGACGTCGCTTCTCACGGCGATGCTCTTCGCCGGCGTCCTCGGCGTCATCGCCGTCGGCGTTGGGGGCTTCATCGTCTACGAGGGCTACGCCAACGACCTGCGCGAGCCGCAAGAGGTGATCAACTCGAACAGCATCGGGTCGAGCATCATCTACGACCGTAACGGTACCAAGCTGTACGAATACGTCCCGGAATTCGAGGGGCTGCGCGATCCGGTGCCGCTGGCCGAGATCTCGCCGTACCTCCTCGCCGCCACGATCGCAACGGAGGACGCCAGCTTCTACGGAAACCCGGGCGTCAACTACAGGGGCCTTGCCCGCGCCGCCTGGGAGAACCTGACGCCGTTCGGCCCCGGCCTCTTCGAGGGCAGTGGCGGTAGCTCCATCACTCAGCAACTCGCACGCAACATCTACATCGACTTTGACGAGAGGGCGACGCGTGGAACCACGGGAGTCGAGCGCAAGATCAAAGAGACCGTGATCGCCTTCGAACTCAAGCAGAACTACTCCGACGATCAGATCCTGGAGTGGTACCTGAACCAGATCTTCTACGGCGCCAACGCTTACGGCGCCGAGGCCGCGGCCAGCCAGTTCTTCGGCAAGGACGCGAAAGATCTGACGCTCGCCCAGGCCTCTTTCCTCGCCGGACTCCCGCAGGCGCCCGGCGACTACGACCCGACGAACTCCGAGAAGCTCCCGTTCGCCGAGGCGCGCCAGCTCCAGGTCCTCGACTTGATGATCGAGCACCTGAACCAAGTGAACTCGATCCCGACGGCCGGCGACAAGGACAACCCGCTGCTCACGCTTACCGTCGCCGAGATCGAAGCCGCGAAGGACGAGCCTCTGGAGTTTGTCTACTCCTCGATCGACATCCTCGCGCCGCACTGGGTCTGGTACGTCGAGGACCAGGTGACGAAGATGTGCCACGCCGAACTGTTCGAGCCGCCCGGCGACATCTCCTGCGACAAGGTCGTACGCCAGGGCGGCCTACGCATCACCTCAACGATCGACCTCGGCCTTACATCAATCGCCGAGCGGATCATCGAGGAAGAGATCTCGCGCACAGAGGCCCAGTATGGCGGGCACAACGCATCGCTCGTGGCGATCCGTCCGGGCACGGGCGAGATCCTCGCTTATGTCGGCAGCCGCGACTACGATCGCGAGGACATCGCCGGCGAGGTCGACATCGCCCTCTCTCTACAGTCGCACGGCTCGACGATGAAGGTGTTCACGTACCTCAAGGCGTTCGAGGACGGCTGGGTGCCATCGACCTTCGTGGAAGATAAGAAACTCGTGCTGGATGTCGGCGGTCAACCACGCGCCGTCAACAACTGGAACAACGCCTTCCTGGGCAAGATCACGGTCCGCACGGGCCTCTCGCAGTCGGTCAACACCACAGCCGTGCGCACGCTGATGGACGTGGGCGAAGACCGCATGCGCGAACTTGCGCACCGCATGGGCATCACCGACCTTCGCCAGGGCGATTGCGGGCCGACGATCACGCTCGGCGCCTGCGAAGTGAAGCTCATCGACCAGACGTTCGCCTACGCCGTGATCGCCAACAACGGCACGATGATCGGCCGTCCAACGTCCGAAGACCTGCCCTCTGACTACCGCCAACTCGACCAGGTCTCCGTGCTCTCGATCATGGACGCCGACGGGAACCCCGTCTATACGTTCAACCACCCCGACGAAGTGCAAGTGGTCGAGCCGGCATACGCCTACATGATCACGGACATCCTCTCCCGGGACGCGATCAATTGGAGCCGCTTGACGATCGACCGGCCGGCTGCCTCCAAGACGGGAACCAGCGAAGAGTATCGTGACGGCGTGCTGATGGGCTATACGCCCGATCTGGCCGTCGGCGTCTGGATGGGCAACGCCGACAACTCACCGATGGCCGTGGGCACCTACTCGTCCGTCGGCTCGGGGCCCATCTGGCGTATCTTCATGAAGGAAGCGCACGCTTACATGGAGCTGGAGCCACGATCCTTCGAACAGCCCAGCGACGTCTCTCTCATCAGCTGCGGCGGCCGCAGCGAAGTCTTCAAGACGGACACACCGACGGTCAAGCCCGGTGGCTGCCGAGGCCCGGCCGGTACCCCCGGGAGCACCGCGACACCGGCGCCTCGAGGCCCGGTTTTCCCGACGAATACCGGTGGCGCCACGCCGACTCCGGACCCGGACGAGCAGACCGTCTTCTACTACACCGTCCGCGAGGGTGACACGATTGAGTCCGTCGCAACGCTGTTCTTCGTCGACCTCGATGACCTGCGCAAAGCGAACCGCCTCGGCGAAGGCGATCTCATCTTCGCCGGCGACGTGCTCATTATCCCGGGGCAGATCCAGGGCGACCCGGGCCCGGAGCCGGAGCCAGAGCCGGAGCCGGAGCCAGAGCCCGAGCCAGAGCCCGAGCCCGAGCCCGAGCCAGACTTCGAGCCCGTCCCTTCCGCTGCTGACTGACCCGTCCTCCGCTTGCTGTGACGACTTGCCGGGCAGTACCTAGTTTCGATATGAGCCGCGCTGCGGAAAGTCCCGCCTGAGGGTAACGAGGACCGCGGCTAACAGCAGCTTCAACACCTTCCCGCTGCTTGGGTCGATCCTGGCCAGAGACCGCTACCTGCCACGGCAGTTCAACTTCCGCGGCGACCGCCCGGCGTTCTCCAACGGCATCCTCGTGCAGGGCGTCATCGCCTGCGTGCTGCTGGTCATCTACGGCGCCTCGGTCACGAAGCTGATCCCGCTTTACGCCGTTGTCGTCTTCATCGCCTTCAGCCTGTCGCAATTGGGCATGGTGAAGCGCTGGTGGACGCGGCGCGGGCCGGGCTGGCGAGTGAGCATGGCGATGAACGTCGTCGGACTCGTCGCGACGGCCGCTGTCGCAGTGATCATCGGCGCCACGAGGTCCGGCGCAGGGCGCCCGCCGGACTAGCCGCCGAGCAGCCGGTCAAGTTCGCTCTGCGACGTGATCCCTGCGGCCTGCCGCACGAACTCGCCGGGCGAGCCGGCCCGCTCCAGGAGCGCGGCCAGCTTCGGGCCGATCGGGTCGATGGAGGCGGGCGTGTCCGCGTAGAATCCGTAGAACGCGAAGTAGGCCTGGTTCAGCCGCCGGATGTAGCGGCCCTTCGCCTCGAACTCGTCGCGCTTGCGTTCCATCAGCGCCTCCGCCTCCTCGATCCGGCCGTCCGCCAGCAGCTCCTCAACGTCCAGGCGCAGCGCCCGCATCTCGGCACCGAAATCGAACGGCTCATCCACCGCGCTTGGCGTCGGCGGGGGAGTGAGGCTCGGGCCGGGCGTTGGCGGGGCCGTCTCAGGCTCCAACGGGCCGTACTTGTCGAAGTAGAGGCGCGCCAACTCGCTCCCGGCGATGTTGGCGACGCTCTCGTTCAGCGTGCGGGCCTCACCGCCTTTGATATAGCTGCGGCCCAGCGGGAAGAAGATCAGGTACTGGTGCAGCCACTCGTGGAACACCGTATCGACGACGCGCTCGTAGGATCGGCCTTCCCTGACCACGCTGGGGTACGTCGCCACGCCACCCGTCGTCACGACCAGCGCCGAGACTTCGGGGTCGTCGCTCTCGACGCCGGCCTCGATAGCGAGCGCCGTCTCACTCGAGAGGCCAGGCGTCAGCAGGTACGACTCGTCCAGCTCGATGCGGTCGCGCGGCGAGACCGCGAGGACGCGCGGCGGCGGGTCGATCTCGAAGTCGACCGGCGGGAAGATCAGCCCGAGGTCGCTGAAGAGCGGTGGCTCCAGCGCCAGGTTCTGCTCCTCCAGCACGGACGTCACGCGTCCCTCGATGATGTCCTCGACGCGCGCTTCGAGGTCGCCTCGTTCGTCCTCGGCCCGCGCCAGCCCGTCTGAGCCCGGAGCGTCGCCGGCCAGCCGGCCGATCTCGTCGCCCAGCTCGAAGTAGCGTCGCAGCGCGTCGTCGTCGCTGCCTTCCTCGTCGCGGAAGACGCCGCCGATCTTGTACAGCCACTTCTGCGGCAAGTGCTTCAGCTCCCAGGTGACCAGGTTGAACGAGTTGCGGTTCGCCGCCGCCTCGGCCGCGTCCGACGGCCCCGTCGCCTCGAAGACCAACGCGGCTCCCACGACCGCAAAAGCAGCGAGCATCATCAGACAGGCGGCGTAGGCCGCGATCACGTTTCGCATCGTCCTATTGTGATACGTCCGCGCTGGTCTGGCGCCCCTGCTGGCTACTCGCCGCCGTCGTACGCCATGAAGTCTTCCGTGAAGACGACAGACAGGTCCGCGATCGCTCGTGGCAGACCGTCGTGCTCGATCAGGAAGTCGTGCAGCGCTTGCCACTGCGAAAGCGTTTGCCCGCCGAGGCCCAGGCTCTCGTCGAAGGCGCCGGGCTGCGCCATTTCGAGCTCGGTGTCCAGCATATAGCGCTGGTGTTCGCGTTCCTCGTTCGGCGCGTACTGCAGCACGATGTCGATAGCCTCCTCGCGGTTCGCTTCCGCGTAAGCGATTCCGCGCAGGACGGCGCGCGTGAAGCGGGCAGTGATGTCCGGATTCTCCGCCGCGTACTCGGGCGTCGTCACGTACGACAGGCCGAGAGTCGGCGCGCCGTAGTCGGCTGCGGTGAAGACAAGAGTCTCGAAGCCCAGGCGGCTCAGCGTGTCCGGCTCGTTGGCGATGAACACGGGGAAGATGTCAACGAGCCCCTCCGTCAGCACCTGCGGCGCGAACCCGACTCGCACTTCCTCGACGTCGGAGCGTTCGATGCCATTCGCCTCGAGGATCGCCAGGTAGTCCGGCGGCACCTCGCTGCCCTTGTAGCCAGCAATCTTGCCTGCCCAGTCTGCGGGGCTCTCGATGCCGGAGTCTGCCAGCACCGCGAACCCTTGCTGGCCCGTCTGGCCAATCAACGCCAGCGAGACGACCTCGATCACCGGGTCGCCGGTCCACTTCTCCAGGAGCGACGAAGCGTCGGACGTCGAGAACTGCACCTGACCCGTGGCGAGCAGCCGAAAGTTGTCGCCGGGCGTAGCGACGTGCTGGATCTCTACCGCCAGGTTCTCCTCGGCGAAGAAGCCCTTCTCTTGCGCCACGTAGGCGCCGACGAACGGCAGGTTGGCCTGTGGCTTGAAGCCGGCGATGAACGTCACTTCGTCCGGCGGGGATCCGGCGCCGGTCGCGCTGATCGCGGACGGCCCCGGAGTACCGCCGCCATCGTCGTCATCGTTGCAGGCTGTGAAGACGACGATGGCCAACAGCGCTGATAACAGAACGATTGCGAATACATGCTTCTTCATTGCGAGAGTCTCCTATCGGGTGCTCCGGACGGACTCGTGCCAGAACAGCACGCGGCGCTCTAGGAGCGAAAGGGCGATGTTGATAACGACGCCGATCACCGCCAGCACGGCGATCGCAGAGAAAAGCTCCGGCGTGCGCAGGTTCTGAGCCGCCGAGTAGACGACGAAGCCAAGGCCGCGGTTGCCGGTGAACCACTCGGCGATGACAGCACCGACGAGCGCCAGCGGGTAGGTGATGCGCAGAGCGCTGAACAGGTATGGCAGCGAGCTTGGGACGCGCAGCTTCCAGAAGACGCTCCACGGCGAGGCGCGCAGCGAGCGCATGAACTCCAGCGCCCCGGAGTCCACGTCCCGGAAGCCGATGAGGGCGTTGACGAGCATCGGGAAGAAGCAGAGCAGGGCGGCGAGGAAGATCTTGGGCGTCGTGCCGAATCCGAAGATTATGATCAGCACCGGCGCGATCGCCACGAGTGGCGTCACCTTCATCGCGATCGCCAGCGGCAGCAGCCCGCGCTCCACGGGACGCGAGTGCGCCATGATCACGGCCAGCGTGATCGCCACCGCCGACCCGGCGATCAGCCCGAGCGTCGCCTCGTACAGCGTCCACCAGCCCTGCTCCCAGAAGTAACCAGGATCGTCGAAGAAGCGCTCCCAGACGTCGGACGGCGCCGGGACCACCAGTATCGAGACGTCCCGCCAGGCGACGTACGCCTCCCAGAGGCCGATCACAACCGCGAAGGCGATCGCCGGCGGCAGCCCGTAAACGGCGACGCCGCGCAGGATGCTGCTCAAGCGCCCGTTCACGCTGCCGCTCCGTCGAGCAGGCCGCGCAGGTGGTCCGCGTAGTCCAGGAACGGCGCGCTGCGTTCGATCTCCTGCGTTCGTGGCCGCGGCAGTTCAACCGCGGTGTCCGCGACGACCCGCCCCGGCCGGCCGTTGATCACGATGATGCGGTCGGACATCACGATCGCCTCCGTGATCGAGTGCGTGACGAACAGCACTGTCTTGCGCGCTGCCGCCTTCGCCTGCGAGGCCCAGATGCGCAGCAGCTCGTATCGCATCGCCGTGCGCGTGATCTCGTCCAGCGCGCCGAACGGCTCATCCATCAGGAGCAGCGTCGGGTCGACGGCCAGCGCCCGGGCGATCGCTACGCGCTGCGCCATGCCGCCCGAGAGCTGATGCGGGTAGTAGTCGCGGAACTCGCTAAGGCCGACGAGGTTGAGCAGCGACTCGGCCTCCGTGCCGCGCCGCCGCGCACCGTCGATCTCCAGAGGCAGGCGCACGTTCCCGGCCACCGTGCGCCATGGCAGTAGCGCTGGCTCCTGGAAGACGATGCCAATGTCGTGTCGTCGCTGGGCGTCGCGCGGCGGGGCGCCGTCAATTCGTACCGAACCCGCCGACGGCGCCAGCAGCCCGCCGACGATCCGCAGCAGCGTCGACTTGCCGCAGCCGCTCGGCCCGATGATCGACGTGAACTGTCCGTGTGGCACGTCCATCGACACGTCATCGAGGACGTGCAGCGGTTCGCGTCCGTCCGTAAAGACATGGGACAGACCGCGCAGTCGGACGTGCTGGGTTTCGTTGGCCATGCCGAAGCTACCTCGTATGGTTATCCGCTGCGGGGGTGCGATGCGAGAAGCATGGCCAACGGCTCGTAAGGCCGGAGGCGCACCCCGCGCCACAATCTCCGGCGAGCCGATCACGATTGTATGCGCGCTGCCTGCCTGCGCGCAAACTGAGATGGCGGCCTGGGTTCGCAGTTGTATACTGGCGCCACTATGAAGTTCGGCACATTCCACCTCTTCCAGAGGCCTCCAGGCTGGTCGGACAGCGACGTCTTCGCCGCCGAACTGGACCAGATCGAGGCGGCGGAGGCGCTCGGCTTCGACGGCGTCTGGCTGGCGGAGCATCACTTCCAGTGGTACGGCATCGGCACCGACCTCATGCAGATCGGCGCCTGGGTGGCGGCGCGGACGGAACGCGTGCGCATCGGCACCGCGATCGTTACGCTGCCCTTCCACGACCCGCTGCGCCTCGCCGAACAGGCGGCGACGCTCGACATCATGAGCGGCGGCCGGCTGGACTTCGGCGTTGGCCGCGGCTACCAGGCGACGGAGTTCGCCGGCTTCGGCCTGCCGATGGACGAGAGCCGCGCGCGCTTCGACGAGTGCGTCGAGATCCTCGTCCGCGCCTGGACCGAAGAGTCGTTCTCCTACGACGGCCAGTTCACCCAGGTGCAGGACGTTAGCGTCCTCCCGAAGCCGCTGCAGAAGCCACACCCACCCATCTACGTCGCCAGCTGGATGACGCCGGAGACGATCCGCTACGCCGCCGAGCGCGGCTATCCGATCATCTCGCCGGCCGGTCTCGCTGCGGATCAGATCAAGACGAACTACCAGCTCTACCGCGAGTCGCTGGAGCTGGCCGGCCGCTCGGACAACATCGATCTGCCGGCGCTGGTGCACGTCTACGTCGACGATAGCGACGAACGCGCCAAGGAGATCGGAGTCGACTACTCGCGCCGCTACGGCGCTTCGCTGACCACGCTCGGCTCGCCCGCAGCGAAGGGCGGCGAGCTGCCCGCTGGCTACGGCACCTACGCGGGCTTCGAGAAGGGCGCAAATATGCGCGAGACACGCCAGGAGCTGATGCTCTTCGGCTCGCCGGAAACCGTCGCTCGCCGCATCGAGTGGCTGCACGATGAGCTGGGCGTCAACTACGTACTCTGCTGGATGAACATGGGTGGCCTCGAGCCGGAACGAGTGCAGCACTCGATGGGCCTCTTCGCCCGTGAAGTGATGCCGCGCTTTCGCGCGGTCGGATCAACCCTGTAAACTAACCTGCGGCAGGCAGGAGTTGGGTGGGCGCCTGTCCTTTTTTGACAACCGGAGGGATCAGAATGGCAAGACTCGCGTTTATCGGCGGGACGGGCCCGGAAGGAACCGGGCTGGCGATGCGCTTCGCCAAGTCCGGACACGCCATCTACATCGGCTCGCGTAGCGAAGAGCGGGCCGCCGAGACCGTGGCCAAGATCCACGAGGCCTCACCCGGCGCCGATCTCTACGGCGGACCCAACCTGGACGGTGCCCTCAAAGCCGACTTCGTCTTCGTCACCGTGCCCGCATCGGCCCACGCTGAGATACTGAAAGAGCTCGAAGAGGCGATCGCTGACAAGATCGTCATCGACACGGTCGTGCCGATGAGCTTCGAGGGTGACGACGGCCCGGTCGCGGCGATGCCCGAGGCCGGATCGGCTGCTGAGGAGGCCGCGTCGCTGCTCCCGAACGCCAACGTCGTCAGCGCCTTCCATCACCTCGACGCCAAGCAGTTGCAGCGGCTCGACCGGCCGATGCAGGGCGACGTCATCGTCTGCGGCGACGACAAGGCGGCGAAGACGACGGAGATGGCGCTGGCCCAGGAGA
>JADFKG010000035.1 GCA_022565075.1 Chloroflexota bacterium
CGACGGTGCGGACGACGCCGCTGGCGGCCAACGCCTCGCCGATCTCGGCAAGCCGGTCATCGGGGACGGAGACCACGGCGAATCCGTCGACAAGCATCGGCCTGTCAAGCGTGGCGCCGTAGGAGGTGAGGATGTTGGCCCAGCGGGCTTCCGGGATGTTGTCAGCGAACTGGACCGTCAGCTGGCCGGCCACCTGTTGCGATTCCGGATGCGGAATGTAGACGCCGCGCTCGGCGCCTGGGCCGGGCCGAGAGACCACGAGCCAGGCCAGGACGACGCCAGCGATGATGATCGGGCGGAGCAACTGGAGTTGATTCAGTCTCATGATCGGACGTTGTGGACCTCTTCTGCCGCCACCCCCTCCGGCTGCAGATACGTTACCTCAGGGAGATTGTATTCGCTGATCCGGCGGCGGAAAAGGCTGGGCGTCACCTGCGTCGCTGCGTGATACGATTGTCGCCTAGTCCATCCCAACGAAGGAGCGCCTCTGACGTGGCTGAGATTACTACCGACATGCTCGACTACGCGACCAACGGCTCGAACGCGAGCGGGTTCCTGGCCCGGCCGCCGGGAGAGGGCCCGTTCCCGGCCGTGGTCGTGATCCAGGAATGGTGGGGCCTGAACGCCCACATCAAAGACATCGCGGGGCGCTTCGCGAAGGAAGGCTTCGTGGCGTTCGCGCCTGACCTCTACCACGGCGAGGTGACGTCGGAGCCGGACGAGGCGCAGAAGCTGATGATGCAGACGGACATGCCCCGCGCCAGCCAGGAGCTGGTGAAGGCCACCGAGTATCTCTCCCAAAAGCCGTACGTCATCGCCGGCGGCATTGGCTCCACCGGGTTCTGCATGGGCGGCGGCCTGGCGTTGACGCTTGCCACCGACACGCCCCTGATCAAGGCCGCGGCACCGTTCTACGGAGTGAACCCGCAGCCGATCGACAAGCTACAGAACCTCCAGGGACCGGTGCTGGCGATCTACGCGGAGCACGACGACTGGGCGAGCGCGGCCGTACGAGAAGCGCTGCAGTCGGCGATGGAGCGGTTTGGCAAGCAGTTGGAGGTGCAGGTCTACCCGGGCACGGAGCACGCCTTCTTTAACGACACACGACGCGAGGTCTATCGAGAGGCCGCCGCCAACGATGCCTGGAAGCGCGTTCTCGCGCTCTTCCGAGCGGAACTATAGGGCGATTCCACATATTCTCAGTCGGAGTGATTCAGGTCGTGCCCTGCTCCTGATAGACTTGGCGTGATCACATGACACCGACTGCAACGCGCTACGAGACCGTTATCGGTGTTGAGGTCCACGCGCAGCTTCTGACGCGGAGCAAGATGTTCTGCTCTTGCGCCCAACCGACGCCGGATTCACCTCCGAACACGCACGTCGACCCGACCTGTCTGGGCATGCCGGGCGCGATGCCTGTGATCAACCGCGTCGCCGTCGACCTGACGATCATGAGCGGCCTGGCACTGAACTGCGAGATTGCGCACGAGGCGAAGTTTGATCGCAAGAACTACCACTACCCGGATCTGATGAAGGGCTACCAGATCTCCGAATACGACATGCCCATCTGCAAGAACGGTTGGCTGGACATCGACGTCGATGGCAAAACGAAACGCATCGGCATCACGCGTGTGCATCTGGAAGAGGACACAGCGCGCCTGCAGCACGCCAGGGACCCTTCCACGGGTGAGCAGTACAGCCTCGTCGACGTGAACCGCTCCGGTGTGCCGTTGATGGAGGTCGTCTCGGAGCCGGACATACGCTCGGCTGAGGAGGCGCGGGCATACCTGCAGGCGCTGCGCCGGATCCTGCGCTACATCGGCGCCAGCCAGGCGAACATGGATGAAGGAAACATGCGCTGCGAGCCGAACGTGAGCATCCGGAAGCCGGGCGCGGAGTTCGGCCAGAAGGTGGAGCTGAAGAACATCAACTCGTTCAAGCACGCCTTCGACGCGATCAAGTTCGAGGAGAAGCGCCAGGCCGAGGTGCTCGACTCCGGAGGGACCGTCGCCCAGGAGACGCGTGGCTGGCGAGAAGATATCGGTGAGGCGGTGAAGCAGCGCACGAAAGAGTTCGCGGAGGACTACCGCTACTTCCCGGAGCCGGACCTGCCGCCGCTCGTCATCAGCCGAGAGTGGGTTGAGGAGATGCGGGTGCGCCTGCCCGAACTGCCTGACGCCAAGCGGGCACGGTTCCAGAAGCAGTACGGCCTGACCGCATACGACGCCGGGGTGCTGGCAGAGTCGATCGCGCGGGCGGACTTCTTTGAGTCGGCGACGGCGGGCGGTGCGGCGGAACGCGCGAAGACGGTGGCGAACTGGGTAACAGGCGATTTCGCCCGCCTCCTCAACGCTGAGAATATCGAGATTCAAGATGCACGGGTGACGCCCGAGAACCTTGCCGCGCTAATCGATCTGCAGGAAGCGGGAACGATCTCCGGCAAGACCGCGAAGGCCGTCTTCGAGGAGATGTTTGCCTCCGGCAAGGCGCCGGGCGAGGTCGTTGAAGAGCAGGGCCTGGAGCAGATAACCTCTTCGGACGAGGTGGTGACGAGCGTGGAGAAAGTGATCGCAGACAACGCCAAAGCGGTGGAAGACTATCGCGGTGGCAAGGAGGAAGCGATAAAGTTTCTGGTGGGCCAGGTGATGCGCGAAACGCGAGGCCGGGCCGGTCCAGACGTGGTAACCGAGCTTTTAAAGGAAAAATTGGCTGAAAAGCCGTAGTCTTATGACGTTCGGCTACGTTAGTAGTATTGGACTATGACACAAATCGTATCTGCGTGGCGCCGTTTCTTTCAGTTCGACTTCCTGAAGTGGTTCTACCCGGGCATGCACATCAAGCGCTGGCTGGCGCTGACTCTCGTCGGCGTTGCGATGATGACGTTCGGGTTGAGCTACATCGTGCGCGAAGCGTATCTAACCGGCTTCACGCTGCCGGACTTCATGTACTACGTCACCGGTCAGTTCATCCCGCGCTACATCCGTGGCGTGGCGTTCATGACGACGGCGATGGGGCTCATCGTCTTCTCGATCTGGAAGCTAAACGACTCACTAATCTCTGTCCTGGTGCCGAACCGTACGCGTACGGAGAGTCTGGTGAATACGATCTACACGCAGCGTTTCCTGCGCCGCGGACCGAAGATCGTGGCCATCGGTGGCGGCACGGGTCTGGCGACGCTCCTGCGCGGCCTGAAGGAGTACACCGGCAACCTGACCGCGATCGTCACCGTCGCTGACGACGGTGGCTCCTCCGGCGTTCTGCGCCGGGAGCTGGGCGTGCCGCCACCGGGCGACGTGCGCAACTGCATCGTTGCCCTGGCGGATGCCGAGCCTCTGGTCCGTCGCCTCTTCCAGTACCGCTTCTCGGAGGGGTCCGGCCTCGCTGGCCACTCGTTCGGGAACCTGTTCATCGTGGCGATGTCGGGCGTCGTCGGCAACTTTGAGGACGCGATCCGGCAGACGAGCCGCGTGCTCGCGGTGCGCGGCCAGATCATCCCCTCGACGCTGGCGAACGTAACGCTCTGTGCGCGCACGGAGGACATGCGCACGATCGAAGGCGAGTCGCAGATCGTGCCTTCCACTACCAACGGTGACGGCCCGCCGGACCGCATTAGCGAGATATACCTTTTGCCGGAGAACGCGCCGGCCCACCCGGACGCGGTGCGGGCGATCCTTGAGGCAGACTTGATCGTCCTCGGTCCGGGCAGCCTGTACACGAGCGTTCTGCCGAACCTGCTTGTAGAGGGCATCCGCCGCAGTGTGATCGCCTCGTCAGCGCCCAAGACCTATATCTGCAACGTCGCCACTCAGTACGGTGAGACCGACGGCTTCAGCGTCGGAGCACACCTGTTGACGCTCGAGGAGAAGCTGGGCAAGAACGTCATTAGTTCGGTCCTGGTCAACGACAACCTCGCGGACGTCATTCCGAAGGCGCCGCGTTCGCATCCGGTTAGTCTGGACGGTGAACCGAACAATCGGATACGATTGATTACGGCGGATGTGGTCAGCGAGGAGAACCGCTATCATCACGACTCCACGAAGCTGGCGCAGGCCGTAATGCGTATCTACTACGACCGGGATCAGGTTGCGCCGCTAGCGGTGGAGCGAGAAGAGGACCTGGTCGGCGCTCTGGACAGCTAAAATGCAACTCGAAGACTGGCTCTCAATTGCGGCGATCCTTGTATCGATAGCGCTCGTGTCCATTATCCTCTTGCAGGTCAAGGGAGAGGGCGTCGGCGGCTTGCAGAGCGGCTCGTTTGTCCGCACCCGCCGTGGGCTTGAGAAGAACCTTTTCCAGCTAACGATCGCGATGAGCGGCCTCTGGCTCCTCATCGCTGCACTCGCCGTCTACATCCGCTAAGCGCCATTCGTCCGTTCCCACTGATGATGAGTTCGCCGCTTCCCGGAACGTCCTCTGCCCACCACCGTCACCGCTGGCCGCTTGTCGCCGGCTCTGTTGGGGTCGTCGCGCTCCTCGTCGTCCTCGTCTTCGCCTTCCTCGATCCGTTCGGCGGCTCAGGCAAGGAGCCGCCGGTGCGCTACGTCGAAGGTGTCGTCGGCGCAAACTCAAAGGTGAACCCGCTGTTCGTCTACCAGAACGAGGTCGACCGCGACATCGCCACACTCGTGTTCTCCGGGCTCACCCGGCTGAGCGGAGACGGGACGCCCGAACCGGCGCTTGCGGAGAGCTGGGACGTTTCTTCTGACGGCAAAACGTATACGTTCCACCTGCGGCCGGGCGTCAACTGGCATACCGGCATCCAGTTCACGGCGGACGACGTCGTCTTCACCTACGACATGCTCGGCGACCCGCTTCTGCAGGGCGACCCGGATCAGGCGCAGCTCTGGCAGTCGATCGACTGCAGCGCGGGCGACGCGCGGACGGTTACGTGTGAGCTGCCGGAGCCGTTCGCGCCGTTTTTAACGTATGCCAGCACCGGTATCTTGCCCAGGCACATCCTTGAGGCCGTGACCGCGCCCAACATGCTCGACGACCCGTTCAACCTTGCACCCGTCGGCACCGGACCCTACCGACTAACGCGGATGGACGCAGCGCACGCGCTGCTCGTGGCGAACGAGGACTACTATCTGGGCGCGCCGGCGATCGAGGAGATCGAGATACGGTTCTTTCCCACAGTCTCATCGGCAGCGGCGGGAATCGTTCGCGGCGAGATAGACGGCCTGCTCGTAGACCTCACGATCGACCCGCAGGACTTCCTCACGCTCGAAGATGTCGAGGGCGTGGAGGAGTACGCGTTCAGCCGCAGCGCTTACACGAGCCTCTACCTGAACAACCACGAGACGCCGCTCAACGACCACTTCGTCCGCAAGGCGATAGCCCACGCCGTCGACGTTGAGGCGATCATCTCTGAGCTGCTCGGTGGCCGCGGTCTTGCGGCGGACACACCGATCGCGCCCGGCACCTGGGCATACTCCGAGGTGAACGCGCCGCAACTCGAGGTGGCTCTGGCGCGCAACCTGCTGGACGCTGGCGGCTGGGAGCTGCCGCCGGACGAGACGGTGCGGAGGCGAAACAACGTCGAGCTGCGCTTCTCGCTGATGACGGACCAGGACCCGCTGCGCGGCGCGATCGCCGACGCGATCGCCGAGTACCTGCTGGAGGTGGGGATCGAGGCGGTGGTTGTGCGCGAGGCGTCGAACAGTCTCGTGACGGACTTTTTGATTCCGCGCGAGTACCAGGCGGCGGTCTTCGGCTGGGACCCCGGCGCCGACCCCGACCCCTATCCGGCGTGGCACAGCTCACAGGCGATTGGCGACGGCCGCAACCTGGCGGCTTACACGAGCGATGAGGCGGACGCGATCATGGAGGCAGCGCGCCAGACGACCGCCCTGGAGGCCCGCCGCGATCTCTACGCACAGTTCCAGGAGCTGTTCGTACAGGACGTTCCGAGCGTGCCCCTGTACTACCCTGTCTACACCTACTTCGTATCGTCACGGGTCGATGGCATCGAGCCGGGCGTGCTGTTCACGCCGGCCTCGCGATTGGCGAACGTGCACGAGTGGACGGCTACGCGGATACCAGACCTCGGTGGTTAGCGCGGCTCGATAATGATCGGGACCTGGACTACGCCGCGTGCCATCCCTTCCCCGTCCACGTCCTGATAGACCCAGATGCAATACGGGGTCTCCTGGTCGACGTCGTCCAGCAGGATGTCGATCGCGAACGGCCGCGTGAACTCGGTGATCCCCAAACCTGGCGGTGGCACGCGGAACTCACGTGGCTGCGGTGGCACCTCGTTCATCTGAAGCACCTTCTGGTTCTGATCGACGATGGCGACGAAGACGACCTTGCCCTCTTCGCCGATGTTGGTGCTCCAGCCGCGGACGCGCACCGGGATCGTCGTCTTTTCCTCGGCCTCTGGAGTCTCGACCTGAAGCGCGGCGGGCGATGCTGGATCCGGGTTAGGCGAGCAGATCACCAGCGGTGTTGGCGACGGCGTTGGCGTGGGCGACGCCGTGCGGCTGGGAAGCGGCGTGGTTGTCGGGCCGGAGCCCGCGACGACGACGGCGACGGCACTGGGGTTAGGGCCACTCTCGTCGCCGTCGCCGCCACAGGCGAGCGAGAGGAGCATTAGAGTGCCGATAGCCGCCAGGAAAGTTACCGTTCGTGGCATCTGTGTGGTGGTCATCTCAGGCTTATAACGTATCAGGACGCTCGCGGTTCCGAAACGGGGCATGCTAGAATCGCCCGCGACGTGGCCATTGTTTTCATCGGAACGCCCGCCTTCGCTGTACCAGCGCTGCAACGCGTCGTCGCCGCCGGCTACGAGGTCTCGGCGGTCTTCACGCAGCCGGACCGGCCCGCCGGGCGCGGCCGCATGAGCGCAGCGCCAGCGGTGAAGGCAGCGGCCGAAGAGCTGGGGCTGCCGGTGCATCAGCCGGCCTCGCTCAAGGATAGCGCCGTCGTCGAGCAGTTGCGCGCGCTCGCTCCCGAGCTGATCGTCGGCGTTGCCTACGGTCAGCTGATCGTGCCGCAGGTGCTGGCGATCCCGCCGCGGGGCGTCCTCAACGTGCACCCGTCGCTCTTGCCGCGCTGGCGTGGCGCCTCGCCCATCGCGGCGGCGATCATGGCCGGCGACGAGGAGACTGGGGTCACGATAATGCTGATGGACGAGGGCCTCGACTCGGGCGCGATCCTGTCGCAGACCGTGCGGGCTGTCTCAGATTCGGATACGGCCGGCTCGCTCACGGAGGCCCTTGCCGAGGAGGGCGCTGATCTGCTGGCTGACACGCTGCCGCGCTGGCTGGCCGGCGAGATCGACCCCCAGCAGCAGGATGAGTCCCGGGCGACGGTCTGCCGGCGGCTGCGCAAGGCCGACGGGCTGATCGACTGGACACAGACGGCGACCGAAGTCTGGCGACAAGTGCGCGCGTACAACCCGTGGCCGGGCGCTCACTCGCCCCTCGACGGCGCGGCGATGAGCTTCTGGCGCGCCTGGCCGCTTGATACGGAGTCGGGCGAACCACCGGGCACGGTGTTGGCGTCGCCGGACGGTCTGCCTGCGGGGGCGGAAGGAGCAGCCTTTGCGGTGCAGACCGGGCATGGCGCGCTCGCCGTGCTGGAGGCGCAGCGTGCCGGCAGGCGTTCCCTGGGGAGCGCGGAGCTGCTGCGCGGCATGCCGGCTCTCATTGGGCGGCGGTTCTCGGTCTCGGAGTAAGAAAAAAGAGGAGGCGTGAAGCCTCCCCGGCAGTTGAATCCGCGTCTTGAGGGCTATCCCTTCTTTCCGCGCTCGCCTTCGCCCTCTTCGCCTTCGGCCTTCTCGCCCTCTTCGCCCTCGACCTCTTCGCCTTCTTCACCCTCTTCGCCTTCTGCGGCCTCATCCTCCTCGGCGCGCTCGGCGGCCGGGATGTCGATGCGGGCTACGACGGTTTCGGGATCGGTGAGAACGTCGACGCCCTCTGGCGCGGAGAGATCGGACACGTGAAGCGACTGGCCAAGCTCTGTCAGGATGCTGATGTCAGCGGTGAGAGATTCCGGAATGTTCGTCGGCAGCGCCTCCACCTGGACGGACGTTAGTGCGTGCGTGATGATTCCGCCGTGCGCGTCCACGGCGGGCGCGACGCCAGTGATGTGGACAGTCACCTCGAGGCGCACCTTATGGTCGAGCGAGACCTGGAGGAAGTCGACGTGCAGGATCTGGTCGGTGACGGGATTGCGCTGAATGGCGCGGATAAACGTTGGGCGTTCCTCGCCGTCGACCTGCAGGTGGATCATCTCGTTGCGGGAGTGCCCGCGCAGGAACTGGCGGAACTGCTCGGTCGAGAGCTGTATGGCGACAGAGTCGATCTGGTTGCCGTAGATGTTCGCCGGCGTCAGGCCCTCACGGCGGAGGCGGCTCACCTTCTTGCCGAGCACGTCTCGCCGGGAGACTTCGAGTGAGGTCTTTTCTTCCGTGGTCATATAAGTGTTTCCGTGAGGATACCGTATCAGATTACCGGTACCGTTCCGCGCGGTCAATCGAGTGTCGCTGTGCTACCCCGCCGCGCCGGCCTCTCGAAGCGAGGCGATCTCGTCCGCGCTGAGGCCGGCCTCGCCGAGCACTTCGTCGGTGTGCTCGCCGCGGGCCGGGCCCGTCGTGCGGACGGCGCCGGGCGTGTCGGAGAACTTGGGGGCGATGCCGACCTGCTTCACAGGGCCGAACTCCGGGTGCTCGATTTCGATCACCATCTCGCGGGCGATGACGTGCGGGTCCTCGAACACTTCGTCCATCGCCAGGACCGGTCCGACGCAGATGTCGCGCTGGCGGAGCTCCTCGAACCACTCGTCGCGGGTCTTCTCCTTGAACTTCGCCCGCAGCCACTCGAACATCTCCGGGAACTTCTCGCGGTTGTTCTGGTGCGGGATGAACTCGTCGCAGCCCAGCGCCTGGCAGGTCTCCGACCAGAACCAGGGCTCCAGGCTGCCGATGCTGAGCCACTTGCCGTCCGAGCATTCGTAGACGTGGTAGGCGGGGATGGCGCCGTTCAGGAAGTCGGCGCCGCGCTGCGGGACGTGCCCGGCGCTGAAGAACTGACCGGTCGCCATCGCCAGCAGCGAGGTGACGCCGTCGCTCATCGCCATGTCGATGCACTGGCCGCGGCCCGTCTTCTCCCGGGCGACGATGGCGGTGACGATGGCGAACGCGGCGTAGAGGCCGCCGCCGGCGAAATCGGCGATCACGTTCAGCGGGATCGCCGGCGGCTGTCCGGGCCAACCGATCGCCCCAAGCGCACCGCCGAGCGCGATGTAGTTGATGTCGTGTCCGACGAGGTTCGAGTAAGGGCCGGTCTGGCCGTAGCCGCTCAGCGAGCAGTAGACGATGCGCGGGTTGCGCTTCGAAACTGTCTCGTAGTCGACGCCGAGCCGCTTGACGACGCCGGGCCGGTAGCCCTCGATGACGACGTCGGCGCCCTCGGCGAGCTTGAGGAACGCCTCCTGAGCGGACGCCTCCTTCAGGTTGAGGCCGATCGAGCGCTTGTTCCGTCGCAGTGGGTCGAACGCCCGCGTGCGCGCGCTCGCGCCCATGTCCATGCGGCGGCCGGCGCCGGGCGTGGCTTCGACGACGATCACGTCCGCTCCGAGATCGCCGAGGAGCATTGTGCAGTAGGGGCCCGGCGCGAGGCCGGACATGTCGAGGACGCGGATTCCCTCCAGCGGCATCATGGGCGTGCTCCTTCGTATGACCGTTTCGGAAGGCATCATGCTAAGCGCGTGCGACCAGTGTCAACGCTGTGAGAGTTCGATTGCCGCCGCACGGGCGTTCTGATACGATGGCCGAACGGTTGGGGCTGTAGCTCAGTTGGGAGAGCGCCTCAATGGCATTGAGGAGGTCAGGGGTTCGAGCCCCCTCAGCTCCACCATTCCGAATCCTGGCAAAGGCTGCGACGAAGACTAGTACGGCCTGAACGCAGAGAGCCGGCGGTTCCGCAAGACGCGGACAAACGCTGCGAGCCGGCAGACAGGGCCCGAACTCACTTCTGAGCTCCGCCCGCGGAAGCGGGTGGCGGCACCGGCGCCCGTTATCGCGCCCCCGAGTGCTCTCCGCCCGAGGCGGAGGGAACCAGGGTGGTACCGCGGAGAACGGCCCTCCGTCCCTGTGGACGGAGGGCTCTTTGATTAGGGAGCGACATGGACATATCGACGACCGACGAACTGGAGATAGTGGCCCGCCTGGTGCTGGCCGCCGCCGTCGGTGGCTTCGTCGGCCTGGAGCGTGAGCTGCGGGGTTATCCGGCCGGCATCCGCACATTGGCGCTCGTGGCGATCGGCGCGACGCTGTTCACGGAGATCTCGCAGCTGCTCGGTGGCAACGACCGCGTGGCGGCGCAGATCGTGACCGGTATCGGCTTCATCGGCGCCGGCCTGATCTTCCGCGAAGGCTACTCGGTGCGCGGTATCACCACGGCGTCGACGATCTGGGCGGTCGCGGCGATGGGCATGGCGATCGGTCTGGAGCTCTACATCGTCGCGGTCGCTGGCGCTGTGCTCCTCTTCGTCGTACTGGAGGCGCGGCCGCTCACAAGACGCGTCGAACGCGCCGTCGCGCCCAAGGAAGAGGTGCTGCGCCGCGTCCTGAGGCGAGATGACGAAGATGGAGACGAGCCGATCGAGGACGAGGACTGACATGGGACAGACGGCGGAACCCAGGACCGAACGCTACGACCCGTCGGCCGTGGAGAAGAAGTGGCAGCAGCGCTGGGAGGATGACGAGCTGCACCGCGTTGACCTGAACGCCCCCGGCGAGAAGTTCTACTTTCTCACGATGCTGCCCTACACGTCGGGCGACCTGCACGTCGGCCACTGGTACGCGATGTCACCTTCGGACGCCGCGGCGCGCTACCGCCAGATGCGCGGTAAGCAAGTGTTCTTCCCGATCGGCTTCGACGCCTTCGGCCTGCCCGCCGAGAACGCCGCGATCAAGCACGGCATCCACCCTCGCAAGTGGACCTACGACAACATCGACCGCATGCGCGGCCAGCTGCGCCGCATGGGCGCGATGTTCGACTTCTCGCACGAAGCGATCTCCGCCGACCCGAAGTTCTATCGCTGGAACCAGTGGTTCTTCGTCAAGATGTTCGAGCGTGGCCTCGCCTACCGGAAGACGGCGCCGGTGAACTGGTGTCCCAGCGACCAGACGGTGCTGGCCAACGAGCAGGTGGTGAACGGTGAGTGCGAGCGCTGCGGCACGGCCGTCGTCCAGCGCGACCTGGAGCAGTGGTTCTTCCGCATCCGCGACTACGCCGACGAGCTTCTGGACTTCAGCGGCATGGACTGGCCGGACCAGGTCGTGGCGATGCAGACGAACTGGATCGGTCGCTCCGAGGGGTTGGAGGCGAGCTTCGAGCTGGACGTTCCGGGCGTGGAAGAGAAGGAGATACGCGTCTTCACGACGCGCCCCGACACGATCTTCGGCGTCACGTCGATGGTGCTGGCGCCGGAGCACCCGCTCGTGCCGCAGATCACGACGCCCGATCAGAAAGCTGAAGTGGAAGCATACATCGAGCAGGCGAGCCACCAGACAGAGATCGAGCGCCTCAACGTCGAGCGCGAGAAGACGGGTGTCTTTACCGGCGCCTACTGCGTCAACCGCTTCAACGGCGAGCGGGTCCCGATCTGGATCGCCGACTACGCGCTGCTCTGGTACGGCACCGGCGCCGTCATGGGCGTGCCCGCGCATGACGAGCGTGACTTCGCCTTCGCGAAGAAGATGGGCCTCGGCTGTCCGGTCGTGATCGCGCCGCCGGACTGGGACGGATCGCCCTTCGAAGAAGCGAACACGGAACCGGGGACGATGGTGAACTCCGGCCGCTTCGATGGCCTGCCGAACGAAGAGGGCAAAGAGGCGATCACCGCCTACGCCGAGGAGCAGGGCTGGGGCAAACGGCAGGTAACCTACCGTCTGCGCGACTGGCTGATCTCGCGGCAACGCTACTGGGGCACGCCGATCCCGATCATCCACTGCCCGGCTGACGGGCCCGTGGCCGTTCCGGAGAGCGACCTGCCCGTCGTGCTCCCGGACGACGCCGAATTCGCCCCGACGGGCGAGTCTCCGTTGGCCAAGCACGAGGGCTTCGTCAACGTCGATTGCCCGAAGTGCGGCGGCCCCGCCAAGCGCGAGACCGACACGATGGACACGTTCATGGACTCCAACTGGTACTTCGTGCGCTACCTCAGCCCGGACTATGACGATGGCCCGGTCGACCCGGAGCTGGCGAAGCGCTGGCTGCCCGTCGACCAGTACACAGGCGGCGCCGAGCACTCGGTCATGCACCTGCTCTACGCGCGCTTCTTCTGGAAGGTGATGCGCGACCTGGGCGTTGTGCAGGGCGACGAGCCGTTCAAGCGGCTGTTCAACCAGGGCCAGATACTCGGCCCGGACGGCCAGCGCATGTCGAAGTCGCGCGGGAACGTCGTCGCGCCGGACGAGCAGGTGGAGCGCTACGGTGCGGACGCCTTCCGCTGCTACCTGATGTTCATCGGGCCCTGGGAGGAAGGCGGGCCGATGAACCTCGAAGGGATCAGCGGCGTCTCGCGCTGGCTGAACCGCGCCTGGAACGTCGTCCTCCGCGAGCCGGCCTACGGTGACGCCGAGGGCTCGGCGACGAAGGCGCTGCGGCGGCTGACGCACCAGACGGTCAAGCGTGTGACGAAGGACGTTGAGGGGTTCCGCTGGAACACGGCGATCGCGGCCCTGATGGAGATGGTGAACGGCCTGAGCCGCGCGCGCGAGAGCGGCCCGGTGGATCGCGGGGCGTGGAGCGAGGCGGTCGAGAAGATGATCCTGCTGATGGCGCCGCTGACTCCGCACCTGGCCGAGGAGCTGTGGTCGCGCAGGGGCGGGACGTACAGCGTTCACCGCCAATCGTGGCCCGAGTGGGACGATGAGCTGGCGAGCGAGGACGAGGTAACGCTCGTAGTGCAGGTCAACGGCAAGCTGCGCGACCGTATCGCCGTCCCCGCGGACATCGGCGAGGCTGCGGCCAAGGAGCTGGCGCTGGCCAGCGAGCGGGTGAGGAAGCACCTCGGCGGCAAGGAGCCGCGCAAGGTGATCTACGTGCCGGGCAAGCTCGTCAATATCGTCGTGTAGCGAGGTTTGGTGCCGGGGCGTATAATCACGCACACACGTCAAAGGGGGTGACGAATCTTGGGCCGTGTCCTGTTCGCCGGAACCGCCGCTGCGCTATCACTGTTGCGGTCGTTCCGACACTCACGTAAGCGCGCAGCTGTCATCTACGGGCTGCCCGTGGCGGTTGTTCTGTTACTCCTGGCGAGCCCGTGGGCAAGCGGCGGAAGCGTTCGCTCCGTGGATGCTGCCCGACCCGATGAGCCCTTCGAAGTACGATTACTCGCCGGCGCTGGCGAGGACGACGAGCCTTCCCCACCGGAGAGCATAGTGTACTCCATGTTGGAGGTCACTCAGGTTTCGAGCCCCCTCACCAGTCCGCTCGACCAGCTCACAGAGACACCGGCCTCAGCCGCCTTGCCGAGGCTCGTTCCGGGACCAGCAGAATCATCGGCCGCCGAAGTCGACTCTAACGATGTGCCGCCCGGGCAGACGCTCTCAAGTGGCGGCGGTCAGGACCTGCAAGTCGAGCCTGCGGCAGCGTCGCTTCTGACTAGCTTCGCCGGGCTTAGTTCTGGTGACAACCCATTTGGCCTGATTCCGCCGGATCCTCAGTTAGCCGCCGGCCCCGGGCACCTAATTGAAATGATCAACGTGAGCGGGAAAATCTACGACAAGACCGGGACGGCAGTGACCTCCACGTTCAGCCTAGGGACGTTCTTTGGGGTCCCACCCGGTTACGACGAGACCGACCCAAAGGTGATCTATGACGCCGTGTCGGGTCGCTTTTTCTCCACCTACGTGTCCTTTTGTGATGACGCAACCCTCTTCTTGTGAGCGATGAAGGACGTTTGCATCTGGCCGTGTCCACGACGAGTAACCCGTTGGATAGCTGGACCATCTACACTCTCATCATCGCAGGTGACCTTCCGGACTACCCCGGGATCGGACTGACGGATGACAAGGTGACTGTTTCCTACAACAGATTCGATATTGACACTGCGTTGTACACCGGTGCCCAGACGGTAGTGTTTCAGAAGAGCGATCTCTTGGCCGGGCTTGCCGTCGGCGTCGCGGCTACCGCACCTGACCTGAGCCACTTCACGGTTCGGCCTGCCCATTCGCTTAGTGCGACTACGACCCAGAACATGGCCTCTGTCGACGCTGGGTCTGCCACTTCACTGCACCTGTGGAAAATCACCGGCACCCCGGACGCCGCTAACCTTTCACTCATCCATGTGGCCCATCCGGCGATTGGCAGTCTAGTCTCTCCCTGTCCCAGCGCAGGCCTCGCCTGCGCGGAACAATCAGGGACTTCTGCCCTCGTCGATAGCGGCGATAACAGAATACTCGAGGCGATTTGGCGAAACGGCAGCATGTGGGTGTCTGCGAACGGAGCCTGTTCTTGGTCCGGCGAGACAGCGATTCGGTCCTGCATGAAGCTAATTGAAGTTGATACTTCAACGAACTCTATTCTGCAGGACGGTCTGTTCGGGAACTCCGGGACTTACTTCTACTATCCGGCGATACGGACGGATTTAACTGGGAATCTTCATGTAGTGTATTCCCGGTCCTCAGCGTTTGAGTTCGTACAAACGAGGGTTGCCAGCCGGGATGCCGGAGATCCGGTGAACTCCTTAAGCTCCGACGTCCAGCTCAAGGCGGGTGAGATCGCGTACCTTCCCGGCTTTAGTTCGTCGCCTTATCGCTGGGGAGACTATCTCGGATCAGCTGTTGATCCTAGCGATCCATCGACCGTCTGGGTCATAGGTCAGTATGCGAAGAACGACCTGTTCGAGCGGTGGGGTACCTGG
>JADFKG010000179.1 GCA_022565075.1 Chloroflexota bacterium
GGGGACGATCAGCTGCGTGATCCCCGCAGGGTACTCGCGCCGGCGCTCGTCGCCGGAGTGGTCGCGGTCCCACTGCTCGCGGCTCACGTACTTGTCCTCGCGGTAGATGAACATGACGACGTCGGCGTCCTGCTCGATGCTGCCGGACTCGCGGAGGTCGCTGAGCATCGGGATGTTGTTGGCGCGATGCTCGGACGCGCGGGAAAGCTGGGAGCAGGCGACCACCGGCACGTCGAGGTCGCGCGCGAGCTGCTTGAGAGAGCGCGAGATGTAGCTCACCTCTTGCACGCGGTTCTCGTTGCGCGAGCCGGAGCTCATCAGCTGCAGGTAGTCGACGACGATCAGGTCGAGCCCGCGCTCCAGCTGCAGGCGCCGCGCCTTGGCCCGCATCTCGGCCACGGTCAGCGTCGCCGCGTCGTCGAAATAGAGCGGCAGTTCGCTGAGCACGCCCAGCGCCTGCATGATCTTGCCTTCTTCCCGGTCCGAGTAGGTGCCGAGGACGAGGCGCGTCGAGTCGACGCCCGACTCCATGGCGACCGTGCGCTGCACGAGCTGATCGGCCGCCATCTCGACGGAGAAGAAGCCGACCGTGGCGTTGTGGCGGAGCGCGGCGTTGCGGGCGAAGTTGAGGACGAGCGACGTCTTGCCGAGGCTGGGCCGCGCCGCGACGATGATCAGGTCGCCGCGCTTGAGGCCAGGCGCCAGCATCGTGTCGAGGTCCGCGTAACCGGAGGTGATGGCTCGCGAATGGGCGACGTCGGACGAAGTGCCGCTCTCGAGTTGCTCCAGGTAACCGGAGAGCAGGTCGCGGATGTGCTGGAAGTCGCGCAGGGACTCGCCCTGTCGGACGGCGGCGATCAGGGTTTCGGCCTGGCCGAGGGCGCCTCCGATGTCCGCGCCGCCCTGGTAGGCGATCTGAGCGATCTGCCCGGCCGCCGTGATCATCTTGCGGTAGGTGGCGTCGCGCTGGACGATGCCCGCGTAGTTCTCGACGCCGACGGACGTGGGCAGGTCAGTGACGAGGCGGCTCAGATAAGCGAGGCCGCCGACGTCCTCCAGGCGGCCGGTTCGCTCCAGTTCATGGGCGACCGTGATCTGGTTGATCGCCTCGTTGCGATCCCAGAGACCACGGCAGGCGTCATAGATCCAGCCGTTCTTCTCGCGGAAGAAGTCGCCCCCATTGAGCCGCGGCGCGACCTTGAAGATCGCTTCGGGGTCGACGAGAAGCGAAGCAACGACTGCTTCTTCGGCCTCGTTGTCGTGGGGCGGCAGCTTCTCGCCGCCCCTGGCGGGTCCGGATTCTACAACCATAGTCTTTCCTGTAAGGAGTGGCCGTATCCGAACCAGAGTTCATCCGCCCTAAGGCGGAGCCGGAGCCGGCGTTAGGAGCCTTCCTGGCTGGCGTTTCCCTTCTCTTCGTCTGCCGTCGCCTCGTCGGGCGCGTTCGGCGGCTCGGTAGTGGTTTCTTCTTCTGGAGCCGGGGCCGCTTCCTCGGCCGGTGTTTCGTCCGCGGAAGCTTCGGCGGCTGCCGGCTCCTCCGCAACGGTCTTGTCCTCGGCGGTGGTCTCGGTGGCAGCTTCGGTAGTCTCGCCCTCGCTCGCGGCTTCGGCTTCGGCCGGCTCCTCCGCGGCAGTCTCGGTGGCGGCTTCGCTGGTCTCGTCCCCACTCGCGGCTTCGGTTGCCTCGTCCCCGCTCGCGGCTTCGGTTGCCTCGGTCGCCTCTGGCTCAGGTGCCTCCGGCTCGGGCTCCGGCATGCCGCCTTCGGGATGGACGTTGACGGTAATCTTGGCGATCACGTTGCGGGTGAGTCTGACCGACACTTCGTGGGTACCGATCTCGCGGATCGGCTGATTGAGGGCGACCTGCCTGTGTTCCAGCTCGACGCCGGTGTCCTTCTGTAGCCGCTCGGCGATGTCACGCGAGGTGACGGAGCCGAACAGCTTGCCCTGTTCGCCGACGAGGACTTCGATCGTCATCTCCTGGCCATCGATGAGGGGCAGAAGGCGCTCGCGGGCCTCGTCGTCCACGCGGTCCTGGCGCTTCGCTTCCTTCGTCGCTTTCTGCTCAGCGATGGCGATGTAGTGCTTCGTCGCCGGGGCAGCGAGCTTGTGCGGGAGGAGGTAGTTGCGCGCGAAGCCATCGGCGACGTTCTTGACGTCGCCGGTGCGCGCGGTGCCTTCAACCTCTTCGAGGAATACGACCTTCATGGGTTTCTCCTTCTCGGTCTACACGTCTTCATCGAGTTGTGCATCAGGTTTATCCAGCCCGACGCGAGATTCAAGTTTAGAACGTGTGGGTGCCTATCCACAATTCAACACCGAATAACCAAGAACATGCGTTCGCCTCACTTAGTCTAGGTAGGAATTCGCTATTTAGTCAAGTGCTTAAGCGCACGTCACCAGGTTGGCTGTGGGAAAGTTGTGAATTTGCGCCTGTCCTCAGCGCCTGGGGGCGCATGGGCTCTTTCCCGCCCGGACACGGACGTATAGGGTTGTCTCCAGCAGACGAGCCGCATCACCAGTATCGAGATGGCTTCATCTCATTGACAGCGCATGTATCTTGGTGGCCATAGCAAGCGACGAGGAGTACCAAGAGGAGGATGAGCCATGACAGTTGCCGCCAACTTCTGTCCTAGCTGTGGCGCATCGCTGGCCACCGAAGCGAAGTTCTGCGCCCAGTGTGGAGACCAGCTCTCCGGCGTGGTAGCTGCCGGGTTCTGGATCCGCTTCGCTGCTGTGCTGGTCGATGCGGTCATTCTCACCATCGTGAACCTCGTGTTGTCAGCGATCGTCGGCTCGACAGCGGTTTTCCTCGGACTGGCCGTCGGAATCGCTTACACGATCGGATTCTGGACGGCGTCCGGTGCGACGCCCGGAAAGATGATGTTTGGACTGAAAGTCTTGACCGTGGACGGCGATCCGATCGGGCTGGACAAGGCAGTCCTCCGCTATATCGGCTTATGGGTAAACGCACTCACGCTGGGCATCGGCTACCTGTTCATCGCCTTCCGGAAGGACAAGCGCGGCCTCCACGACCTCATCGCCGGGACGAGAGTCATCCGCACCGGGCAATAGCGAGACCGGCTGGATTTGCGTTTGCGGCGTTAGAACTGCAGCAGCTGGATGAGGTTGCCTTCGGGGTCCTTGAACGTGGCGATCTGCGGGCCGTCGGCGCTCTGCCGGTTCGGCTCTTCGATGAACTCGACGCC
>JADFKG010000180.1 GCA_022565075.1 Chloroflexota bacterium
CAACATAGCCGTCCATTCCTTGCCGATCTTCTCCACCGCTCGCCGCGCTGCCTCAGCCATCGACACCGTGCGGTCGCAGTAGTCGACGCCATACTTCTCCAGCAGCTTGAACCCCTCGGCCTCCCAGGCGCCAGGGATGCGGAACACAGCGATCTTCTCCGCCGGGTCGAACCCCGACTCAACGACACCCTTAATCACGCCCCGCGCGACGATGTCGACGCGGGTGTTGGAGACGACGTTCATGATCACGGCGATCTTCTCGACGCCGGGTTTGCTGAGGATCACCTTCGTCAGTTCACAGGCCTTGAGGACGCTGGGGTTGCCGCCGATCTCGCAGTAGTTCGCCGGCTTGCCGCCGTACTTCTGCACCGCGTCGAAGATCGTCAGCGAGCCGCCGCCCGCGCCGATCACCAGCCCCAGGTTGCCGTCGAACTCGACGACGCGCCCGGCGACGCCGCGCTGGTCGACGGTGTCGACGCGGGCGCCGCGCTTCTCGAACTCCGTCGGTGGCCGGCCCTGTCGCATCTCGTCTGCGCCGATGCCCAGCCCGTCCAGCACAGCCGACTGGTGCCGTTCACGGGCCTCATCTTCCATGTCCAGGTGGCAGTCCAGCACGACGAACGAGCCGTCCGCCAGCTTCGCCAGCGGGTTGATCTCCGCCAGCGTCAGGTTGTACGCAAGGAACGTCCGCACGAGCTGCGCCAGCACCCGCGTCAGCTGGTTCAGGTCGCCGCCTGTGATGCCCAGCGAGGCGATGGCCTCCTTCGCCCGGAAGTCCGAGAACGGGTGCAGCGTCGAGAGGTGCACCTTGGCGATGTGCTCCGGGTGCGTCTCGGCGACCTCCTCGATGTCGATGCCGCCCATGTCGCTGACGATCATCACCGGCAGCTTGGCCACGGCGTCGAACGTGACGCCCAGGTAGTACTCCTTCGCCACCGCCGCCTTCGCCTCGACCAGCACGTTGACCGGCATCTGGTCCTTGATCGACAGCTTCAGGATCTCCGCACAGGCCGTCTCGGCCTCCGCCGGAGTGTCCGCGAACTTGATGCCGCCGGCCTTCATCCGGCCGCCCGACAGCACCTGCGACTTGAGCACCACCGCCCCGCCGATATCGCGCGCGATCTTGCCCGCGTCCTCCGCCGTCTCGGCCGTCCCGCCGTCAGGCAGCCGCACGCCCTGCTTGCGCAGCAGCGCCTTCGCCTCGTATTCGTAGAACCGCATCAGTCCCTCACCCCGCGCCCATCTCTTGTGCGCGGTAGAGGGGAACTCGTGAGTGCCGCCTCGATTCTCGCCAGAGCCTGGGGCAGGTCGCTCTCGACGAGGCCTGCTGTGATGCGGACGAACCGGACGCCTACTGACTCGAGGGCCCGTTGGCGTTGAGCGTCTGTAGTCGATTGCCCAACGTGGATGCCACCATCGACCTCGATGGCAAGCGACTCGGCGCGGCAGTAGAAATCAAGTATGAACGGCCCGACAGGATGCTGCCGTCGGAACTTGTGACCTCCGAGCCCGCGATTTCGTAGCGCTTGCCACAGAATCGCCTCAGACTTCGTCGGTTCCTTACGAGCATCCCGCGCCGCCCGCCTCACAGCGGTGGAAGATCGCGGCAACGGCGCCCCCCTCTCCGGCGAAGCAGGAGAGGGGCTGGGGGTGAGGCTCATAGACACCGCATCAGAAACCGTAAAGCTCTGCGTAGTCCGAATCGCGCTCGGCGATCATTCTCGCCGTCTGCACCATCACCTGTGCCTGCTTGAACGTGGCGTCGTCCTGCATCCTTCCGTCCAGCATCACCGTGCCCGTCCCGTCGCCCATAGCCTCGATGATGCGCCTGGCGGTCTTCACCTCCTCGGCCGTGGGGCTAAACTCGCGCCTGGCGATCTCGATCTGGCTCGGGTGAAGCGTCCAGGCGCCGACGCAACCCATCAGGAAAGCGGCCCTGAACTGATACTGGCAGGCCACCGGATCCTCGATCGCGCCGAACGGGCCGTAGAAGGGCAGGATGCCGGCTGAATTGCAGGCGTCCACCATCCGCGCCAGCGTGTAGTGCCAGGGGTCCTGCTGGGCCGAAACTCGCGGCGCCTCGGGGTTCTCCGAATCCGGGTCAGCGATCACCTGATACGACGGATGACCCCCGCCGACCCGCGTCGTCTTCATCCTCCGCGAAGCTGCGAGGTCCGCCGGCCCCAGACTGATGCCCTGCATCCGCGGGCTGGCGGCGGCGATCTCCTCCACGTTGGAGACACCGAGCGCGGTCTCCAGTATCGCGTGCACCTGCAGCGACTTCTTGATGCCATGCTTCGCTTCCAGCTGGGCCAGCAGGCGGTCGATGTAATGGATGTCCCACGGCCCCTCCACCTTGGGCACCATCACCACATCCAGCTTATCTCCGATCTGAGGAATCACCGTGAAAAGGTCGTCCAGGACCCAGGGGCTGTCCAGGCTGTTGATGCGCGTCCAGAGGGACGTGTCGCCAAAATCGTTGGCCAGCGCGACTTCGACGAAGCCGTTCCTGGCGGCCTCTTTATCCGCCGCCGGGATGGCGTCTTCGAGGTTGCCGAGCAGGACATCCACCTTGGGGATGATCTGGGGCACTTTCGCCCGCACCTTCTCTATCTGCGGGGGAAAGAAGTGGATCATGCGGTACGGCCGCGCCGGTAGCTCACGCGGTGGTGAGGGCGCGCCGGCCGCCAGCGGCGTAAAGAACGCTCTGGGATTTCGCATTATCGAATAGCTTTCCTTCGGCTGCTTTGCATGATCGGGCTCCCTTGCGGGCTCGCCGCTCTCAGGTGTACATGATTAGGAGCGCCGACGCGGATTATATGAACGCGCCTATACGAGGGTCAAGGCAAATCCGTGATATAACCGTAGCCATGAGCGACATAACGCCCGAAGCGGCGCCGGGACGCGAGTACGCCGTCATGCGCAGCATTCTCACCGTGCCCGTCGTCGTCCAGCGCTTCGTCGACAAAGCACCGGGGGCCGGCGCCGATGCCATCTGCCTCGACCTCGAAGACTCGATCCCGCCGGACGAGAAGGCTGCCGCGCGCCCCCTCGCTCACAGGGCGATCGAGACGATGCCACGCTCCGGCTTCGCGCTGTACGTCCGCATCAACGGCTACGCGACGGACCTGACCGAAGGCGACCTGGCCGCGGTCGTGCGGCCCGGCCTCGACGGCATCG
>JADFKG010000181.1 GCA_022565075.1 Chloroflexota bacterium
AGGAACCGGCAAGACCCTGATCGGCCGGGCGGTGGCCGGAGAGGCTAAAGTGCCCTTCTTCTCCATCAGCGGCAGTGAATTTGTGGAGATGTTCGTGGGCGTGGGGGCCAGCCGGGTGCGGGACCTCTTCAAACGAGCTAGGGAGAGCCAACCCGCCATTGTGTTCATCGACGAAATCGATGCGGTAGGAAGACATCGGGGCGCGGGTATTGGTGGCGGTACGCCAGCAACACCCTTTCGAACTCTTTCACGCCTACCCTACCGACAACTAACGTCTCAACGAATCGAAGAGTCGCAGACGTAACCTTGGTGACGAGGTCGTAGAACTGTCCGGCCTGTGCTGGGCTACTAGCGCCCAGTGCAAAGGCATCGGTATCCCGGTAATTGCTTCTGATTCTCATTCGATAAAGGAAATCGAATAGAGTTGTCGGCGCCTCCTTCTCGGCGATATCAGCCTTTTCATGCCTGTAGAGCGCCTTGCGTGGCTGGCCCTTCTTGTTCTTGTTGTGTTTCTTCCATTCGGTAATGGCGTCATCGATGATGTCCTCTCTGGTCGTTCCGAGGCACTTCGCAACCAACGACCAAGACGATTCCACATCAGACGGCGCTTCGAAGTTGCTAATAGTACGATCCGCCACATTCGGAACACTCTCGAACACGTAGTCGTCGACTTGCGGACATCCGAGACAGACTGCAGTCCAAGGAGGCGGCAACCATTTTCGAGAACGCATCTCGTTCCCGATCGCGTTCAGCACGGCTGTGTGTGATGTTGCCTCCGATCCGCTTGCAACTTGCCAAGCCAAGAGCGCTGTGAAAACAGCGTAGTAGGACTGTACAGGCACCCAAACATTTGCGTATCGAACGACATCGCCGAGGTCAAGAGCCCGAAACGAGGTCATAAGTAACTCCGTCGACCACGCACTTCGCAAGTGAGTTACCAGCGGGTCGACCGAGACCGGACGCCGCAAATTGACGAACTGAGGTTTGGCCATCATTTTCGGCAGTCCTGAGAGGTCAGTTCCAAGCGTATCGTCAATGACTCGAGAGAAGGCATCGAGATAATTTCGATAAGTCTTGAAGGCACCAGCGTCTTCCTCGGTCGGCATTGGATCCATATTGAACAGACCTCTTGGCATTACGCTCCTTTCGCCGGGTGCTCCCAGGGCGGCAAGCGGCCCTCGCTGCGGCCCTTCTTGCGCTGGATGCCGGAGAGGATCTTGAACGTGCGCTCGATATAGGCCTCGTCCTGCGGCACCGGAACGTCCTCATCGATCGCCAGCGCCTCGCCGCCGTCCGCGATGGAGACGCTCGTCCAGCCGCCTTCGTACTGCCGAACGGCCGCCCGCAGGAACTCGTACGAGCGGCCCTCTTCGACCGCGGCTGCTCCGAGCTCGATTCGCGTCAGCCCGGACTCGTCGCCGACGAGCGCCATGCGCAAGCCGCCGATCTCCCACAGGCGCAGGACATGCGCACGGAACGTCGCCTCCTCACCGGACGCGAGCGACTTCAGGTCTTTGACCGTCGACAACGCTAGCGGCCCTCCAGCCAGCGGATCACGTCGCCGATGCTCTCGCGCAGGCTGGTGCGCGCTTCGCCGATGAGCCAGCGGTAGCAGTACGTCACGTCCGAGCCGGGCGGGGCGTAGTCCTCATAGGCGAGGACGAACGCCAGGCCCTGCGCCTTGTGCGGCCAGTCCGGCTGCGGCAGCAGGTGGACGTAGATCGTAGCGCCGTCATCCGTCAGCGCGATGCGGCCGGCTTCGAGGAGGTCGGGCCGGTCGTTGGCGGCGAGAAGCGTCCGCAGCTCGCGTTCGAGGAATCGTAACGCCATGGGATTCCATGGTACACGCGCCTCTCTGGCTAGCTGTAGAAAGTGTTGGCGATCGCCGCGCTGTAGGCAAGCAGCTGGTCTGGCGCGAGGTTGTACGCCGGCGGGACGAGCGTGAGTGAGTCGGCGACTTCGTAGACCGGCGCGATGCGCTTGCGCACCTCGTCGGGCGAGCCGCAGACGACGAACGTTTGGGCCATCTCGTCCGTGACGTGCTTCGCCGCGCCGATGTAGTCGCCCTGCTTAACACCCTCCTGCAGCAGCTTCGCTTCTTTCTCGAAGCCGTGGGCGGCGAAAAACTCCTCGTACTGCCCCACGCCGGCGTAGAAGGCGACGGTGGCGCGCGCGTCTTCGATCGCCTGCGCGCGGTCCTCGTTGATCGCCACCCAGAGCCAGACGTTGAACTCGATGTCGCTGCGTTGCTTGCCACCGCGGTCCAGACCTCGCTTGAGATAGTCCGGCATGCGCGCGACGCACCAGTCGACCGACCAGATCGGGTGGCCGAGGACACCGTCGCCGATCTCGGCGGCGAGGCTGATGAGCGGCCCACGCAACGCCGCGATCCAGACCGGAATGTCTGTGCGGACAGGCGCGGGCAGCGGCTGCAGCTGGGTCCAGTCGTGACGGTGGTACTTGCCTTCGTAGGTCGTCAGCTCGCCCGTGTGCGCCTTGGCGTTGACGAGGCGGACGATGTCGACGATTTCGCGCATGTGGGCGAGCGGCTTGCCGTACTCCGCGCCGAAGAAGCCTTCGCTCCACGCCTGGACGCTGGTGCCGAGGCCGAGCGTGAAGCGCCCGTTGCTGAGACGGTCCATGTCCATCGCCGCCATCGCCGTCTCGAAGGGGCTGCGCACGAAGGCGATGGCGATGCCGGACGCCAGGCGCACGCGCTGGGTGACGGCGGCTGCCGCGGCGAGCGGGATGAACGGCGGGCCGTAGACCTGCGGCGCGAACACGCCCTCGAGGCCGGCGTCCTCGGCCATCTTCGCCTGCATCGTGACGACGGGCGCGGGCAGAGGCGAGACGACGCCCCAGAACTTCGGCTTGCTCATGGCGCCCCAAAGTCTGTCACCCGCGGCGAGGCGCGTCAACGCCAGGACCGGGGCGTTGCCCTCGACACTCCGCGCGCGGCGATGCTACCCTTTGCGCGCTATGCCCGACTTCGTTCTCGCGCTCGATCAGGGAACGTCGTCGTCACGCGCGATCGTCTTCGACCACGCCGGCGAGATGCGGGCCGTTTCTCAGCAACCGTTCGAGCAGATCTACCCGCAGCCGGGATGGGTGGAGCACGACCCGGAGGAGATCTGGCGCACGCAGCTCGAGACGGCGCGCGCAGCGCT
>JADFKG010000182.1 GCA_022565075.1 Chloroflexota bacterium
CCGTGGAGAAGCGCGCCCCCTACTCCGAACACCTCTCGGGCGACAGCGAATTCCGCAAGTACCGCTCGGTCGAGGAGGCGCGCGCGGCGATGGAGCGCAACGGCTGGCGGGACGTGCGGGGCAACCTCTTCGAGGCGCCGGTCACGTTCGAGGACGATGACGCCGCGGTGCTCTACCTGCGAACGATCATCCTTCAGGGCCAGGTAGCGGCGCTCCCGGAGGAACTCTCCGACCGCTTCCTGCGCGACGTCGTCGCCGAGACCGTCGAGCGCTTCGGCGCGCCGTTCTGCGCCGACTACGTGCGCCTCGACCTCTGGGCGACGCGGGCCGGCTGACGGCCGCGCTCAGTCGCCGAGGTCGCTGCCCTCTTCGCCCTCGAAGTCCTCGTCCGAGTAGTTGCCATGCTCGCGGCCGTTCCAGACCGTGACCACGAAGTCCTCCCGGAAAGGGTCGTTCGTGAGGACGAAGCGCTCGTCGATCTCGCTGATCAGCGAGCGAATCTCCTCCTCCGTCATGCTGGCGAGGACGCAGATGGTGCCGTACGTGACCGAGGGTGAGTAGTGCAGGTCGATGCGGCCGACTTCCTCGTCGGCCAACTCGATGATGAAGCTCTCGGACGTCATCGTCCGGTACTCGCGGTCGAACTGAAACTTTGCCATCAGAGGATATCCGGTCTACCCGTTACGGCCGGATCTGGCCGCTACCGAAGACGATCCACTTGTACGTGGTGATCTCGCGCAGGCCGACGGGCCCACGGGCGATCGTCTTCTGGGTGGAGTCGATGATCTCGGCGCCCATCCCGAACTGCGCGCCGTCGGTGAACTGGGTGCTGGCGTTGACGTAGCAGACGGCCGTGTCGACCTCGTCGAGAAAGCGCATCGCCGCCGAGTAGTCCTCGGTGACGATCGCGTCGGAGTGGCCGGTGCCGTGCTCGTAGATGTGCTCTAGCGCCTCGTCCAGCGTGTCGACGACGCGGATGGCCGCCGTCAGCGAGAGGAACTCGGTGTCGAAGTCTTCCGGGCCGGCCGCCACGGCCTGCGTCGCTCCGGCCTCCTGGAGGATCGCCAGCGCCCGTTCGTCGCCGCGCATCTCGACCTCCTTCTCGGCGAACGCACGCGCCATCTCTGGCAGGAAGGTCGCCGCGACGTCGGCGTGAACGATCACAGTGTCGAGCGCGTTGCAGATGCTCACCTTGCGCGTCTTGGCGTTGAGCACGATGGCGACGGCCTTCTCGAGGTCGGCGGCACGGTCGACGTAGGTGTGACAGACGCCGATGCCACCGGTCAGCACCGGCATCGTGGCGTTCTCCACCACGAACTTGATCAGCTCTGCGCCGCCACGCGGGACGACGAGGTCGATCGTGTCCTTCATCGCCAGCAGCTCGCCGATCAGACTGCGGTCGGTGTTCTCGATGAGCTGGACGGCCTCGCCGGGCCCACCGGCAGCGGCGATCGCCTCACGCAGCACGCTGGCGATCACCTTGTTCGAGTTGATCGTCTCTTTGCCGCCGCGCAGGATGGTGGCGTTGCCGGACTTCAGGCAGAGCGCGGCGATGTCGACCGTCACGTTCGGGCGCGCTTCGTAGATCGCGGCGATGACGCCCAGCGGTACGCGGCGCCGGCCGACCCGCAGCCCGTTCGGGAGCAGCTTCATCTCGAGCATCTCGCCCACGGGGTCGGGCAGAGCGGCGATGGCGCGCGTGTCGGCGGCGATGGTTGCCAGGCGTTCGTGGTTCAGCGTCAGCCGGTCGATGACGGCGGGCGACAGGCCGGCGTCGTTGCCGCCTTCGACGTCGATCGCGTTCGCGGCGATGATCTCGTCGGCGCGGTCCAGGAGCGAATCGGCGATCCCCTCCAACGCGCGGTTCTTGACGTCGGTGGACGTGCGCGCCAACTCGCGGGCCGCACGTCGCGCGGCATCGCCCTTGGTCTGGAGTTCGTTCGCGGTAGTGGTCATGGCTCTCCCGTCAGCCATTCACCTTGCGGCGCGGCTAGCCGTGCCGGCGCTGCCAGCGGGTCTTCTTCAGCATCTTGCGGTGCTTGTGCTTGCTTATCTTCTTGCGCCGCTTCTTGATGACTGAGCCCATCTATCCTCCAGAATTATCGTTTGAGACGAGGCATCACCGTCGCGGGGGGCGGGATGATCTCCCGATCCCGTACAGGGCTTCGCCTGTCTTTCAGGCCGGCTCGAACTTGAGAAGCGCGATCCCGGCTGTTGTCATATCGTACACAGCTTTGACCGGCATTTCCACTCGAACGTCCTCCGGCGAGCACCCGACGACGTTCGTTTCCACGCGCGGCCCTTCCTCCAGCTCGACGATGGCGAAGACGTACGGAACGTCCGGCTGGAACGCCGGGTGCATCGCCCGCCTCACGATTGTGTACGTATAGACACGCCCCCGGCCGCTGACGGCCCTCCAGGTGAGCGCTTCCGAGAGGCAGCGCGGACAGTACGGCCGTGGATAGAAGACGTAGGTGTCGCAGCCATCACACCTTTGGAGGCGCAGCTCACCCGCCGCCAGTCCATCCCAGAACGGCTGCGAGAGCGGGGACGGCTTTGGGAGCGGCTTCCGCGGCTGATCGCTCATACGCCAAGCACGAGCGACGACTGTTCGCTCATGATTCCGCCGTTTCCGTTGACGAACGCCAGCTCACAGTCCGGCAGCTGGCGTTCGCCTGCCCTGCCCTGGAGCTGTCGCACCGCTTCTGTCACGTGCGACATCCCGCCTGCCAGGCCCGGCTGCCCGAACGACAGCTGTCCGCCGTGTGTGTTCAGTGGCAGATCGCCCCGGTAAGTCAGGTCGTGCTCCTCGACGAACGGGCCGCCGCGACCCTTCTCGCAGAAGCCGGCGTCTTCGAGCGTGACGATGACCGTGATCGTGTAGCAGTCGTAGACGGAGACGAGGTCGATGTCATCGGGCGTCACGCCGGCCATCTCGAACGCCAGCGGAGCGGACTGAGCTACGGGCGACGTTGTGATCGACTCGACCTGGGCGAGCATCACGCCGCGCGTCGCCTCGCCGGCGCCCAGCAGCCAGGCCGGCGTCTGCGCGCTCGACCCCGCCGCGTCCGCCGAAACGACGACGAACGCAGCGCCGCCCGTGCACGGCCGCACGATCTCATACAGGTGCAGCGGGTCCACG
>JADFKG010000183.1 GCA_022565075.1 Chloroflexota bacterium
CTGCCGGTGACCGCCAGCCGGCTCGCCGTGACGCAGGTGCTGCGGGACGTCTCGTTCGAGGTGCGGCGCGGCGAGATCTTCGGCCTCATCGGCGCCAACGGCTCCGGCAAGTCTACGCTGGTGCGCGTCCTCAGCACGCTGCTCTTGCCCGACAGCGGCAGCGTCGAGGTGTTCGGCCACGACGTCGTCAGCGCATCGGGCTCCGTGCGCGCGCTGATCAACCGTGTGTCGGCGGACCCGTCGTTCTTCCGCAACATGTCGTCGTACGAGAACCTGCTCTTCTTCGGGCGCATCTACGGCCTCTCTCCCGCCGAGATACGGGTGCTGGTGCCGGACGTGCTGCGGCGCCTCGGATTCAAGGAGGAGATGGCGAGCGAGCCGATGAGCCACCTCTCTCGCGGCCAGCAGCAGAAGGTGGCCGTGGCGCGTTCGTTTCTCACGTCGCCGGTCCTGATGCTGCTGGACGAGCCGACGACCGGCCTCGACCCGCGCTCGCGGCGCGACGTCCAGCGCTTCATCCGCGACGTCCAACGCGAGCACGACGTGACGATCCTGCTGACGACGCACGACATGGAAGAAGCGGAGGTCCTCTGCGACCGCATCTCGTTCATCGCCGGCGGACGCATCGTCGCCAGCGGCACACCACTGGAGCTGCGGCAGCGAGTGGCGCGCGGCCGTCCGGTGGAGGAGATCGACATGGAAGACGTCTTCATGGAGCTGACAGGCCGCGACCTTGAAGAGGACGAGGCGCCGGCGGAGGTAACGAAACATGTCTAGCCTCACGAAGCCGCTGGCCGCTCCGCGCGCGACCGGGCCGATAATCCTGGCCTGGGCGTTCGTGGAGCGGCAGAAGAACCTCTGGAAGCGCTACTGGGCGTGGGAGCTAGTGTGGCTGGTCTACGGCGTGGTCAACACGCTGGCGATCACCTTCATCGCCAGGGAGGTGGAGCAGGCCGGGATCGTCGGCGCCGGCGGGGCGAACGATCTCGTGCTTTTTCTCCTCCTGGGCACGCTCGTCTGGGCCTATCTCTCGGCCGTCCTCGATGACATCAGCCTGGTCATCACCTGGGAGCGCTGGGAAGGGACGATAGAGCATACGCTGATGGCGCCCGTTCCTCGTTGGGTGCACCTCGTCGGGATGTCCGTCTTCGGCGTCCTGCACGCGATCGTGCGCACGCTCCTCATCTTCGCCATCGCTCTGCCGTTCTTCGCCGTCGACTTCTCTCAGGCCGACTGGCTGGCTGCAGTCGTCGTCATGGCCGTCGGCAGCGTCAGCATCGCCGGGATAGGCATCCTGGCCGGCGTGCTGCCGCTGCTCTATCCGGAGCGCGGCACGCAGATGTCGTTCATGGCGCAGGCGGTCGTCCTGCTGATCTCCGGCGTCTACTACAGCGTCGAGGTGCTGCCCGCCTGGCTGCAGTTCTTGTCGTACGCCTCGCCCGCCACGTACCTCCTCGACGGCATCCGCGGGGCGATCATCGAAGGCCAGAGCGTGGGCGCGCTGGCGGAAACGCTGGCGATCCTCGCGATCTTCGGCGCCCTGCTCGTGCCGTTTTCCGTCTTCGTGTTCGCGGTGGCGGAGCGCTGGGCGAAGCGCACCGGGAAGCTGAAGAGGCAGGGCTAGGCGAGGCCGAACCGATGACACGATGAAGCGCACCGGCATCTGGGCCAACGACGAGTGCGCTCGACGCGCTGATCCAGGCCGACGACGGCGCGTCGTCGCCTGCGCCCTCTGAGCCTTAGCAGTGTAGACTGTGCGCCGGAGGCAGAGATGGACTACGAGACGATCAAGCTGGACCGGGACGGCGCGCTCCTGACTGTTCGCCTGAACCGGCCCGAAAAGCGCAACGCGATCAACCGCCAGATGCACGCGGACTTGCAGGACCTCTGCCACAAGCTGCGCGACGACACCGACACGCGCGTCGTGATCTTCGCCGGCGAGGGAGAGGTCTTCTCGGCCGGCGCCGATACGAGCGAGTGGGGCGATCCCGGCTCGTCGAACGAACTTGAGGTGCGCCACGTCTCGGGAGTCGGCAGCCGCACGTCGGGCGACATCGAGAACCTGGGCCAGGTGACGATCGCCGCGGTGCGGGGGTTCGCGATCGGCGGCGGCCTCGTTTTCGTGGCCTGCTGCGACATGCGTGTCGCCGGTGAGAGTACCTGGTTCTCGATCCCGGAGGTGGAGCTGGGCCTGCCGCTGGGCTGGAACGCCCTGCCCAGGTTGGCCCGCGAGATGGGCCACGCCCGCGCTCTGGAGCTGACGATCACCTGCGAGCGCTTCGACGCCAGGCGCGCCTACGAGTACGGCCTCGTGACGCACCTCGAGCCGGACGACGGCGTCGAGGCGAAGGCCCGCGCGCTGGCGGACGCGATCATCGCTAACCCGGCGCTACCGGTCGCCTTGACGAAAGCGACCATGAAGGCGCTGAAGCGGGGATCGGAGATGGGTGACGCGGTCTACAGCGACCAGGACCTGCTGCTCTACACGCGATTGATGGCGCAGCGTAAGGCCCGGCTGGAGAAGGAAGGTCGCGGCTAGACCAGTTCGCCCAGGCTGGGGCAGCCGGCCGGCGCCTGGACCGGCAGGCCGACGTCGAAGCGCAGTATCAGGATCGAGTCCACCGGATCGAGGCCATCGCAGTTCACGTCGCCCCAGAGGAGCAGCGTACCGTTCATGGACACCTCGCTGCCCATCGGCGGGCACCCCGCTGGCGTCGTCGTGAGCAGTCCGGCGTCCAGTCTCAGCACGCGGAGCGAGTCGACCGGGCCGATCTGGTCGTCGCAGTTGGTGTCGCCCCAGGAAAGCTGCTCGATCGTCGGCGCAGGCGTTGGGACAGGCGTAGCCGTGGGCGCGGGCGGCGGATTCGCCGTGAGTGTCGCTGTGGGCGTCGTCTGTGGTGGAGTCGCCAGCGGCGCGCACTGCGGCTGCGCGGGCGGCGGGACGTAGCTCCCGAAGTCCGTTACCCAGTACCAGCCGAAGTAGGCGTCGGGATGATAGGCCCGGCCGATACCGATCACGGCGTAGTTGCCGAGCATGTTGGAGTCGTGTCCGGACGACTCCGTCCACGCCTGGAACACGGCTGCCGCGGTCGTGAAGCC
>JADFKG010000036.1 GCA_022565075.1 Chloroflexota bacterium
AGACCGAAACCGTTCGGGTCCAGTAGTGGACATGAAACACCCCCGAATGTGTACCGCCATTATAGTTAACTGAGAAGGCGCGTCAACGAATGGGGATGGGCAGAGCTAGTCAGTGAAGAAGAGCGCGCTCGGCCGCACCTTGCCTTCGGCCCCGTGCGGCACAAGCCTTGTCACGGACAGTGACGGCGGGATGCGTCGCCCGCCACGGCCCGGGCGGCTGGCAGAGACTTCCCAGTAACGATGTTCGGCACTGTGCCTGCGAGGCATCGCTGTTGGCTTTTACGGTCGCATGCCTCTGCTCTTCGGTCCGCGAGTTTCGGTGGCGACGATCTCGTGAGCGCGGCGGGCGAACTCGATCAAAATAGGGCGGGTGTCACGAGGATCGATGATCTCCTCGATGCCAAAGGCTTCTGCGGTGAGGATCGGGTCGCGCAGGGAGGCGAGCCCGGCCTCCAGCTCTTCGCGCAGCTTGTCCGGATCGTCGGACGCCTGAAGCTGACGCTTGTAGGCAGCCTCAACGCCGCCCTCGATCGGCAGGGAGCCCCACTCTCCGGACGGCCAGGCGTAGCGAGGGCTTGAGCGCGTGTGGTTGGAGTGGCCAGCGCCGGCAACGCCAAACGTCTTGCGCACGATGATCGAGCACCAGGGGTTCGTTGCCTGAAAGACGGCGGCGAGGGCCCGGACACCCTTGCGGATCGTGCCTTGCATCTCGGCGTCGAACCCGACGAGGAAGCCAGGGTTGTCGACGAAGTTCACCAGCGGCAGGCGGAAGGTGTCGCAGAGGTCGACGAAGCGCATCATCTTTTCGGCGGCGGCTGCGTCGATCGAGCCGGCCAAGAACGCCGGGTCGTTGGCCATCACTCCCACTGGAATGCCGTCGAGGCGAGCCAGTCCCGTGATGAGCGAAGGTCCGAAGTGCCGTGCGATCTCGAAGAAGGAGCCAACGTCCATGACGAGCTCGACGATTCTTCGCGCGTCGTAGACTCTTCGTCGGTCTCGCGGGATGATAGAGATGAGCTCCTCTTCGCGACGCTCCGGGTCGTCGGAAGAGGCCGCGAGCGGCGGCGTCTCCCAGACGGATGAAGGCAGATAAGAGAGGAACTGCCGGATATGGTCGAACGCCTCCTGTTCGCTCTCCACTTCGTTGTCGACGGCGCCGCTGCCGTGGGCGTGGATATGCGAGCCTCCGAGCTCCTCCTTCTCGACTTCGCGCCCGAAGGCTCTGGCGACGATAGGGGGGCCGGCCACAAAGAGCTGACTCGATCCTCGCACCATTACGGAGAAGTGCGACGCTGAGACGCGTGCCGCTCCGAGGCCGGCGACCGGACCGAGCGCCGCCGCGACGACCGGAACCTGCGAGAGCAGGGCGACCGCGACATCCCAGTCCGGATTCGCTGGAACGTACGAGCGCCCCATCGCCGCGGTGGTCTTGACGCTTCCACCGCCCCCGGTGCCGTCGACGAGACGCACGACCGGCAGCCGAAGCTCCCGGGCGGTGCGCTCGCTCCAGCCCATCTTGTTGCCGACTGCGCCGTCCGCTGCGCCTCCGCGGACTGTGAAGTCGTCGCAGCCGATGATGACTGGCCGGCCGTTGATCGTCCCTCGTCCCGTAATGAAGTTTGAGGGGATGTAGCCCTTGATGCGGCCCTTCTCGTCGTACTCGACCTTGCTGGCCAGCGAGCCGATCTCCCGGAAGGAGCCGGCGTCCAGGAGCTGATCGATGCGGTCGCGCACCGGAGTCCGGCCAGCGGCGACGTGGCGGGCGACACGTTCGGCGCCGCCCATCTCTTTGGCCCGTTCGCGCCGACGGCGGATCTCTTCGAGTTCAGGTTCCCAGGTCATGCTGATTCGCGATTATAGCTCGACCGCGGCTGCTCATGGGTTCGCTGACCAGGCCTGGGTGGATTGGGGCGAAGAGCGCGCCGCTTTACGGGTTGAACTTCTCGTGACGCAAGAACTCGATCTCTTCGGCCCCTTCCTCACCCTTGTCCGACGACTCGATCTGCACCGTCGAGAAGTAGAAGCCGTACTTCTCCTTCAGCAGGCACAATCGCGGTCGCGGTGGAGGCCCGGCGGCCATCGACGGCGAATCAGCCGATGCGCGCGCTCTGGCCGCCATCGACCGGCAGCAGCACGCCGGTGATGAACTTTGCTTCGTCGGAAGCGAGGAAGAGCGCGGCGTATGCCACATCCCATGCGGTTCCCATCTGAGCGCCGAGCGGCACTGCGGCGTTGCGCTCATCGATCAGCTGCTCCTTCGGCACGCCCCTGGCGCGTGATATGCCTTCGATCGCCATCGGCGTGTTCATCAGGCCGGGCATGATCGCGTTGACGCGGATGCCGTAGCGAGCGTTGCCGATGGCCATGGAGTGTGTGAGGGCGTTGACGCCGGCCTTCGACGTCTTGTAGGCGATGATGCCCACGGAGCAAACGGCCGCGACCGAGGAGATGTTGCAGATCGAGCCCGAGCCCTGCTCTCGCATCACGGGCAGTGTGTGCTTGCACGTGAGGAAGACGCTCTTCAGGTTCACGTCCATGATCAGTTGCCAGGCGTCTTCCGTGAGCTGGGTCGGGCCCGCATCGCCGCCGCCGATGCCAACGTTGTTGTGCAGCACGTCGACGCGGCCGTACTCACTGAGGCACGCCTTCACGAGCGCCTGGCAGTCCGCCTCCCGGGTCACGTCCGCCTCGAACGCGGCGGCCGTTCCGCCTTCCTCATCGATGATCGCCTTCGTCTCGAGGGCCGAGTCCAGATTGCGGTCCACCAGCAGTACTCTGGCTCCCTCACGAGCGAAGAGGACGGCTGTGGCGCGTCCGTTGCCGATCGTCTCGCCAGGGGTTTGACCCGCGCCCACGATTATCACGGCTTTGTCCTGGAGTCTCACCTCAGAACCCCTTCACGCCATCGTCGAGCTGTACTCCCAACGTGTTTAGCGCCATTGACACCAGGTTGTACTGGCCGACCGTGAATATGATGTCGATCAGTTGCTCCGTCTTGAATTGTCCCGCTAACGCCTGCCAGGTCTCATCGGTGATGAAGGCGTCTGCAAGCAGCTCGTCGGCCGCTCGCAGGAGCGCGGCGTCGGCGGCGTCCCAGCCGCCGGCATCCGGGCCCTGCTTGACGCGCTCGATCTCGGCGTCAGTAACACCGCTGCGCCCGGCGATGAGAACGTGCTGGCCCCACTCGTACTCCGAGCGGCGGAGCCAACCGGTGCGAAGGATCAGCAGCTCCCGCTCGCGAGGAGGGAGCGTGTTCTTAAAGAGCACGTGAGTGCCGAAGACGCTCCAGCGCTTCAGCAGCCTGGGGTGGTTGGCCAGGGTGCGATAGATATTGAGCACCCGACCTTCGCTCTGAAGGCGACGAAGGAGCTCCTGTGACTCCTCTCCCCATTCACTCTCGGGCAGTGGACTAACTCTTGGCTCGCTGAGTCTCATCTTTTTGACTCCCTTGGCTGCGGATAGGTTCGTGCGCAGCCGAGGCTACCACACGCTCGAACTTCGAGTTGGTTATGTCGAGCGCAGAGATGCCAGGTTGTCTGGCTCAGCCGGGGGCTTTGGCGACGAGATCGTCGGATGGTGTCGCACGCTAACCGGCGACGATTCGGAGAGCACCTGGGGCCGTCGTCTAGATACAAACCGGCGCCATCCGGTACAATCGAAAACGGTGCTGCGGATACTTAAGATCGGCTGGGGGGCGACCCTCGTGCCGGTTCGAGTGCTTACGGCGCCGGAGACGCATACGCCGGCCGATGTGCCGAGTGGTGTAAAGGTAGCACACGGGACTTTGAATCCCATAGTCCAGGTTCGAATCCTGGCTCGGCAGCCAGGCAACGATAGACTGTCAGACACGCGCTCCCGGGTAGCTCAATTGGTAGAGCGGGCGGCTGTTAACCGCTAGGTTACAGGTTCGAGTCCTGTCCCGGGAGCCAAACTCATATCTGACGCTGCCGACGCTGTCGGCCCCTTTGACAGGCGCTGTGGCGCCGCCGACGATGGCCTCCACACGAAGTAAAAGACTCGCGCTAAGGACGGATCGCGTTGACCACGTCGCCCATCGTCATGTGTGACAAGAGCGGGTCGGGGAACTGGGCATCTAAGTTGACGAAGTAGTGGTGCCGCCTGCCCTCTTTGCGGACCTTAAGCAGCCCTGCGTTCCTGAGCTCCCCGACGAGGCCCCAGACCGTCCGATAGGTGAGTACAAGGGATTCGGCAAGATCCTTGGCTGTGATTCCCGGGCGGAGAGCGATTAACAAGAGGACTAAACCCTGGGAAGAAAACAGCCGTGGGCTATCCATACATGCACCTCCTGACGGCCAACAGCCACGAAGGTCCGGGCAGTTCACCGACAGTTTACTCCCGATCAGGTCAATGTGGGGGCTCGGCGGATCTCTTATAAACGGAGGCCATGCGGCAGCCTTTGAATTGACCGTAACTTAACGGTGAGAAAACGGCGAGTGCCGTTTGCGACACTGTGTGCAGAAGAGGACGGCGATATTTCCGCAAGCAAGAAGGAGGGCGTCGATGTCGAGCAAAGTCATAGTCGTGGTAGCGGACCTGGACAACGCTGCGCACGGTGAGATCAATGTCATGGAGAGCCAGGAGGATGCCGCTCAGCTTGTCGAGACGCTGATCGAGTCCGGTTACGACGAGACGCGAATACGAGCGTTCGCGGCCGACGAGTTCCAAATTAGCGTTTATCGCCGGCCGGTCGTTGCCCTTACGACGGCTGACGAGGCGGACGCGGCCAAGCCAGAAGCGGCCGGCGGCGGCAAAGAGGCTGACCAGAAGGAGGACGCCCGCGTAGCGAGCGCCGAACCGGCGGCGTCGCTGCTGACGGTGGAAGCCGCCCCCGAGCCGTTCATGCGTAACGGCGTGCGCTTCTCTACTCAGTTCATGGCCGCGTAGAAGACGAAGCGGTACGGTCTCCCCTCGCCCCCGATCGCGGCCAGCCGGAGCAAGAAGGCCCTCTCTTGCTCCGGCTGTCTGTGCGGGTAGGTTGATCTCCGCTAAGATTGGGCACCGTGACGCTGACTGACAGGGCGCTCGCCACTAACGCCGGCAACTTTGCGCTCGGCAACGAGGTTTTCGAGCTTCTGGGCGCGACGTTCGTGCGTAGTGGGGCGTCGCCCGACATCTACGACGCGAACCACGTGGCCGACGCCCGGCCGACGACGCCGGCGCAGATCGAGGAGTTCCTGGCCGCGGTCGATCGGGAGTACGAAGCAGCGAAGCACAGGCGCTTCGACGTGGACTATCGCACGCCGCCCGAGTTCGTGGCGCGGCTGGTGCTGGAAGGCTACGAGCGCGAGGACGGCCTGATCTCGCTGCTGGAGGGTGAGCTGCTCGGCCCTTCGCCGAAGGAGTACGACGTTCGACCGATCGAGACGGAGGCACACTGGGGAGCGTACTGGGAGCTGATGCTGCAGGATTGGCGCGAGCACATCGCCCGGCAGAAGCGCAAGGTCTCGGACGAGATCGGGCGGCAGATGTTCGACACGAAGCGTCTCAAGCAGCCGCCGGTGCAGTACTTCATGGCGTATGTGAAAGATAAGCCGGTCGCCTACTTCAACTCGTGGGCCAGGTCGAGGACCTGTTTACGCTGCCGAAGTTCCGCAAGCGCGGCATCGCCCGCGCCCTGATCCACCATTGCGTCGCGGACGCCCGCGCCAGGGGTGCCGGACCGGTAATCATCGCGGCGGACCCAACGGACACGCCGAAGCGCATCTACGCGGCGATGGGGTTCCGGCCGGTGGCGGTGCAGTCACACTTCACGAAGCATCTTGACGGCTAGCTGAGGCTATCGTCAGACTTTCCTTGTTCCCGATCATTCGCTCGCTTATAGTGTTTACGACGACTCGCCAGGCGCCAATATGAGAGAAACCAAGCGTGTTCAAAAGACACCCAGCGCCGATCCGTTGCCCCCGCTTCCCGACAACATCTCGATCAAGGACTACATCAAGGACCGCTATGACGGGGCCGACGACGGGGACATCTTCTCGAAGGTCGAGCAGTTCACGCTGGTCGAGCGGGCACGCGAACTGGACCTCTACCCGTACTTCCAGCCGCTGGACAATAACGACGGGCCCGTCGCCCAGATCTACGGCAAGACGGTCCTCATGTTCGGCTCCAACAACTATCTGGGACTGACGCGCCATCCGTACGTGATCGAGAAGACCCGCGATGCGGTTCTCAAATTCGGCACGTCGATGACCGGGTCTCGCTTCCTCAACGGCAGCACGAAGATGCACGAGGAACTAGAGGAGCGCATCGCCAACTTCTTGCACGTAGAGGCGGCAGTCATTTTCACGACGGGCTACCAGGCGAACCTCGGAATCATCTCCACTCTAGTCGACAAGAAGTCGGTCGCGGTCGTCGACAAGGCGGTCCATGCGAGCGTCTACGACGGCTGCCAGATGTCCGACGGCGAGATGATGCGTTTCCGGCACAACGACGCGGACCACCTTGACCAGATACTGTCGCGGACGAAGAAGGCTGCCCTTGTGATCGTTGACGGCGTGTACAGCATGGGCGGTGATATCGCTCCCCTGCCGGAGCTGTCGGCGGTGTGCAAGAAGCATCGCGCACGCCTCCTTGTGGACGACGCGCACGGGCTGGGCGTACTGGGAGAGGGTGGCCGCGGCACAGCCAGTCACTTCGGCGTGGAGGACGACGTCGACCTGATCATGGGGACGTTCTCGAAGGCGCTGGGGTCGATCGGAGGCTTCGTGGCCGGGCCGCATCCCGTGCTCGGCTGGATCAAGCACTTCGCTCGTTCGATGCTGTTCAGCGCCAGCCTGCCGCCGGCTTCGACGGCCGCGGCGCTGGCGTCGCTGGACGTGATCGAGCGCGAACCAGAGATCATCGATAGCCTTCAAGAGGTGGCCCAGCGGTGGCGCGAGGGGCTGACCGAGCGTGGGTTCGACGTCGGTCAGGCGAACACGCCGATCGTGCCGGTGAACGTGGGCGACGAGTACCGGACGATCGTGTTCGGGAAGGCGTTGCTGGAAGCGGGAGTCTACACCAACACGGCCGTTTATCCCGCGGTGAACATGGGCGAGGCGATCCTTCGGACGAGTTGCATGGCGACGCACACGGAGGAGATGGTGGACGAGGCGCTCGGGACGTTCGAGACGGTCGGCCGCAAGCTCGGTGTCATCTCTTAGCGCGCCTCCGAAGACGGTCCAGGTGGCGCCGGTTGAGTCGAAGAGAGACCTCGACGCCTTCATCCGACTGCCCTGGCGCATCTACAAGGACAATCCGTACTGGATAGCGCCGCTGCGCTACAGCGAAAAGCACCGCTTTTCCCCGAAGCACAACCCGTTCTTCCAGCACGCCGACGTTCAGCTGTTCCTGGCCCGGCGCGACGAGGACGTCGTCGGCCGTATATCCGCTCATATCGACCACGAACACAACCGCTACCACGATGAGCGCACCGGGTTCTTCGGCTTCCTGGAGTGCGAGGACGACCCGGAGACCGCGCGCTCTCTCCTGACGACGGCCGAAGACTGGTTGCGCGCACGAGGCATGGAGCAGATCCGCGGCCCGTTCAACTTCTCGGTCAACGGTGAGATCGGCCTCCTGGCCGAGGGCTTCGACTCCTCTCCGCTGCCTCTGATGACGTACACGCACGAGTACTACCTGCGTCTCGTTGAGGACGCGGGTTATGTCAAGGCCAAGGATCTCTTCGCCTGGCGCTGGGAGAGGCGGCCGGTGCCGGACGGCGCACCACGGCGGATGGTAAACGAGCTGCGGGCGCGCCCGGGCGTGACGGTTCGCCGAGCGCGGATGAAGGACTTCGACCGCGAGGTGCGGATGATTCTTGACCTTTACAATGAGGCCTGGAGCGAGAATTGGGGGTTCGTGCCGGCAACGGACGCCGAAGCCGAGCAGATGGCGAAAGACCTGAAGCTCGTCGTCGACCCCAGAATTGTGCCGATCATCGAGATCGACGGCGTGCCGGCGGGCGTGGCGCTGGGCGTACCTGACTTCAACTGGGCGATGAAACCGCTGAACGGCAATCTTCTGCCGTTCGGCTGGCTCCGCTTCCTGTGGCGCCTCAAGGTGCGGCGGCCATCGGTGGGACGGTTGCTTCTGTTCGGGATCAAGAAGGAGTTCCGCTCGCGCAAATACGCAGGCCTTCTATATCTTCTCTGCGACGAGATGTACAAAGGGGCGATCGATTCGAAGCTCAAGTGGGCCGAGTTTTCGTGGACGCTGGAGGACAACGGGCTGATCAACTCGCTGATCAAGAAGGTCGGCGCGGATCGCTACAAGCTGTATCGCATATACGAAAAGACGCTCTCCTGAAAGTGCTCATCACCGGCGCCAGTGGCTTCCTGGGCTCACACATCGCGGAGCAGTTCGCAGCTGCCGGGCACGAGATAAGGCTCCTCCTGCGCAAGACCAGCAGCCGGGAGTTCCTGACCTTCCCGCACGAAGAGGCGATCGGAGACGTGACGGATCCGAGTTCGCTTCGTGCAGCAGTCGAGGGGGTCGAGGCGGTCGTACACCCGGCCGGGCTGATCAAGGCGCGGAGCGAAGCCGAGTTCCGGGCCGTCAATGAGGAGGGCACCTCGAACCTCCTCAAGGCGATCGAGGAGCGGGCGCCGGACTTGCGACGCTTCGTGTACATCTCTAGCCTGTCGGCGCACGGCCCGAGCCCGGGCGGCGAGCCCCGACCGACCGAAGCCGAACCGAAGCCCGTGAGCGCATACGGGCGATCGAAGCTGGGCGGTGAGACCGCGACACGCAACTCGGGGCTGGCGGGCCGGTCCGTGATCTTCCGCATGCCGGTGATCTACGGACCGCGAGACCCGGCGCTGCTGCCGTTGTTCAAGGCCGTGCGATACCGGATTGCGCCGCTCCTTCGGGGTGGCCGTAACCGGCTGTCGATCATCTATGCCAGCGACGCTGCGAGCGCTGTCGTTGAGGCGACAACGGCGGAGGCGGACGCCGGTGGCCGCACGTACTGCCCCGAGGACGGCGCCGTGTACACCTGGCGCGACCTGCTCTCGGCGATCGAGAGCGCGAGTGGGCGGCGCGCGCTGATGCTGCCGGTGCCGCTGATCGGTTACCAGGCGGCAGGCTTCGGCAGCGAGCTGTTCGGCCGGATCACGGGCCAGGCGCAGGTGTTCGATCGGGACAAGGTTCGCGAGATGCGCCGGCGCGCGTGGGTCTGCTCTTCCGAGGCGCTGCGGGAGGAGCTTGGCTGGCGACCGAGCGTTCAGATCGAGGAGGGTGCGCGGCTGACGCATCAGTGGTACCGCGAGGCCGGCTGGTTGTAGGCTCTCGAAGGCGTCCGATCGACGTTGCGGAGGGTTATAACTCGGTAAGACGTTCGCCCGTTCCGCACTAACGAGCGCCACCATAGCTGCGTCTGCTGAAGATAAGCAGCTTGCGCGCTTCACAGGTCTTGTTTGCGCCTGTTTCTCCACATTATCGCACGACTTCTAGCCTCTCGCTCGTCTTGCGGTGCGGGACGATATGTTAACCTTAAGATGTTGACAAGGGCCGAATTCCCGCCTGATGAGGGTGGGGAACGGGGGACCCAAAAACCAGTGGGGTGAATTCCCGCCTCGGCGGGATAGGCAATCTCCTTTAGCCGAACCCGACAGCTAACCCCGTAGGCACCAGGAGAGGCAACCGGAGCATATCGGAGTGGCCCGGGGCGAGCCTCGGGTCTCTCTTTGTGCAACGGCGGCCTCTGCTAGAAGGGAGCTGTGACATGGTCGCCATGCCAAGCCGCAGTGCCGACGCTGAAGAGGCACGGGACACGAAGGAGCGCGCCGCGCTTCTGTTTATCGAGCAGTTCAGGAACCGAAACGGCGACAGCCCCAACGAGGGCGACGAAGACCAATACGGTGTGCCGGATGGCGGCCCGCGGTACAAGGCGTATACGCTGGGCAACTTCCGGAGCATTCCGCAGGTGAAGGAGCATTTGAGCGAGGAGCAGATCTTCGCGATCGACGTGGTCGCGCGGGTGCTGCCGTTCAAGACGAACAACTACGTCCTGGACGAGCTGATCGACTGGGACTCGGTGCCCGACGATCCGATCTTCGTGCTCAACTTCCCGCGGAAGGAGATGCTCGAGCCACGGCATTTCGATGAGATGGCGGCGCTCGTCCGGCGTGACGCGCCGAAGACGGAGATCAACGCGCTGGCCAACCGCATCCGGATGCAGTTGAATCCGCACCCGGCCGGTCAGATGGAGCACAACGTGCCCGAGATTAACGGCACGAAGCTCACGGGCATGCAGCACAAGTACCGCGAGACGGTGCTTTTCTTCCCGAGCAACGGCCAGACGTGCCACGCCTACTGCACGTTCTGCTTCCGCTGGCCGCAGTTCGTCGGCATGGACGAGCTGAAGTTCGCGATGCGGGAGACTGAGCTGCTGGTCGAGTACCTGCGAGCGCACCCGGAAGTCAGCGACGTGCTGTTCACAGGCGGCGACCCGATGGTGATGCGGACGAAGAACCTGGAGCGCTACATCCGGCCACTGCTGGAGGCGAAGCTGCCGAACCTGCGGACGATCCGCATCGGCACGAAGGCGCTGGGCTACTGGCCGTATCGCTTCACTACGGACGAGGACGCCGAGGACGTACTGCGGCTCTTCCGCGACGTGTCCGACGCCGGAATCCACCTCGCGCTCATGGCGCACTTCAACCACGGGCGCGAGTTGAACACGAAGGCGGTCGAGGAGGCGATCCGCAACATCAGGGAGACGGGCGCCGAGATCAGGACGCAGTCGCCCCTGATGCGCAACATCAACGACGATCCGAAGGTGTGGAGTGAGATGTGGCGCCGACAGGTGGACCTGGGCTGCATTCCCTACTACATGTTCATCGCTCGTGATACCGGGGCGCAGGAGTACTTCAGCGTGCCGCTGGTGCGGGCGTGGGAGATCTTCCGCGAGGCCTACACTTCCGTTAGCGGCATCTGTCGCACGGTGCGCGGACCGAGTATGTCGGCCGACCCGGGCAAGGTGCAGGTGCTGGGCGTATCCGAGATCGCTGGCCACAAAGTGCTGACGCTGCGCATGCTGCAGGGCCGCAACCCGGACTGGGCGCTGCGACCGTTCTTCGCGGAGTATGATGAGTCCGCGGTCTGGCTGAGCGACCTGCGACCGGCGTTCGGCGAGCGCGAGTTCTTCTGGGAGCGAGAGCTGCAGGAGGCGTACTCGGCCGACGCCCGCGAACCCGCCAGCGTTACCTAACGCCGCGCTTCAAGCGAGACAAGCCGGGAGTCCGCGAGGGCTCCCGGTTCTTTGTGCGCGGGGTCAGCGATCCTGAAGACGGCGTGAGAGTCCCGTGAAATCGGGAGGCGTCGGCTGCTATCGATACGAAGCAAGGGGCTACGGTCAGGCCGGTGGACGTGTGGGCGGCGGCAGTCGAGCCAGTCAGCACTGAGGCGGCCCGGCGGCCGATGCCGGCGTTTGTTCGACAGGACGCTTTGTGCCTATAATCCGCGCCGATAGCCGTAAATTTGGAGTTGGGCCGCTGGTGGATGACGCCCCTGGATGTAGCGGAGGGCCCGACTGGGAGGGTTGCCCCGCAAATGCCGCTCCATGGCGAGCAGATAGTTCGCCGCCTGGGAGTCGTCTGGTGGTGGTCGCGCACGGTCGCAGGGCCGTGGCTCGCCGACCGGCGCCGCGCCGTTTCTCACGTCGCACTGCTGACGGTCGCCGCCGTCGTGGTTCTGGTGGGGGGGCTGGGACGTGAGACTGATGGGCCCGATGACCTGGCCTACCTGACGCCGCCTGATCCGTGGGGCGACGAGAGCCTGCGTCTGAGGACAGGAGCTAAGACGGTCGATGCGGATCGATTGGGGCCGTCTCCTGTCGCTGACTCCACGCCGGTAGCGTACCTGACGCACGAAGTGCAGCCGGGTGAGACGCTGTACGGCATAGCCGAGCAGTACGGCATCGAGCCGCAGTACATGCTGTGGAACAACCCCGAGCTGACGACGAACCCGGACCTACTGATCATCGGCGCAAGAGTGCTCGTACCTGGAGTGAACGCCATAGTGTACGACGTGCGCCTCGGCGACACGATTACGGCCATCGCCGCGACGTACGACATCGACCCCGACGACGTCGTCAGTTTCGCGCCGAACGACCTGATCTCGGCCGACAGAATCATCGAGGGTTCGGTACTTGTCCTGCCAGGTGCTGTACCGCCCCCGCCCCCGCCGCCGCCCGAGCCAGCCCCCGAGCCGCTTGACGTGCCGGCGCAGGGACCGTTACCGGCGGGAATAGGCGCGGCGTTCGCGCCGGCGACGGCAGCGAGCGTGGGTTACGTATGGCCGGTAAACGGAACGCTCTGGGGCGGCTTCGGCCCGCGCTGGGGGAGCTTTCACAAGGGGATCGATGTCGGCGCAAGCGGGGGAACGGCTGTGACCGCGGCGGCGTCCGGCCAGGTGGTTCTCTCGACATACCGGGACAACGGCTACGGCAACTACATCATCGTCCGCCACAGCGACGGCTCGGAAACGCTCTACGCGCACCTCTCAGACCGCTACGTCGTGCTGGGGCAGTACGTTAACCAGGGCGAGGTGATCGGCGCCGTGGGCTGCAGCGGCTGGTGCAACGGCAACCACCTGCACTTCGAGGTCATCCTCGGTGGCGGCGTCGTGGACCCTCTGTCCTACCTGCCGTAGCGCGCGTTTAGACGACGGGCGTTTTCTGAGAGAGTCGGCGGCTACTGCGCCTGCTGGTAGATCTTGCCCTCGGTCTTGATCGAGGGCGCGACGATGAGTTCTGCGTCGTGGAGCTCGGAGATGTTCTGGGCGCCGACCATGCCCATGCACGTTTGGATGGCGCCGACGATGTTCTCGGAGCCGTCGGTGCGGGAGGTCGGGCCGAAGAGCAGGCGGTCGAGCGTGGTGTCAGTGCCGGGCTTGATGCGGACGCCGCGTGGGAGGGCGGAGTGCCCGGTGGACATGCCCCAGGCGTAACCGTTCGCAGGCGCCTCTTCGGCGCGGGCGAAGGCGGTGCCCAGCATCACGGCGTCGGCGCCGGCGACCAGCGCCTTGCAGATGTCGCCGCCGTTGTGCATGCCGCCGTCGGTGATGATGGGCACGTAGCGGCCGGTCTCGCGGTAGTAGTCGTCGCGGGCGGCGGCGCACTCGATCGTGGCGGTGATCTGCGGGACGCCGATGCCGAGCACTTCGCGGGAGGTGCAGATGGCGCCCGGACCGACGCCGACGAGGACGCCGGCGATGCCGCACTGGATCAGCTCGCGGGCGGCGTCGAAGCCGACAGTGTTGCCGACGACGACGGGGATCTGGATGTTGGCGACCAGTTCCTGGAAGATCAGGCCGCGGACGCTGCGCGACAGGTGGCGGGCGGTGGTAACGGTGGACTGAACGACGAAGATGTCACAGCCGGCGTCGACGGCGATAGGCGCCAGCTTCTTGGTGTTGGCCGGAGTGCAGGAGACGGCGCAGATGGAGCCGCCTTCTTTGATCTCGCGGACCCTGCGCCCGATCAGTTCTTCTTTGACCGGGGGCGCGGTGAGCCGCTGGATGACGGCGGCGGACTCTTCCTGGCTGGCCGCGGCCACCTCCTGGATCGCCGCCTCGGCGTCGTCGTGGCGGCACTGCAAGCCTTCGAGGTTCATCACGGCGAGGCCGCCGCGCTTGCCCAGTGCGCGAGCGAAGGACGGATTGACCGAGGCGTCCAGGGCAGCCGCCACTACGGGGAAGTCGAACGTGAATTGGCCTATGCTAAAGTGGACATCCGTCAGCTCCGGATTGACGGTGATACTGCCCGGAGCGATGGCAACTTCGTCGAACCCGTAGGCGGGCCGTAATTCTTTGAATCCACCCGTAAGACCCATGCTACCTCGCCTCGGCTATGAAGGCCCGCAGGAAGCGGACGTTCGAAGGGGTTTCAGACAGTGTATCAACGACGGTTCCGGCCGGTCAATTGATTTGAGTCACATTCTGCGAACTGATGTGAGTATTTTCGCTCGGTGAAAAACGTGGGCGTTCTCTACCTCGTCGCAACACCGATCGGCAACCTGGAGGACATCACTCTGCGCGCCCTGCGGGTGCTGGGGGAGGTCTCGCTGATCGCTGCCGAGGACACACGCACGGCCCGCAAGCTGCTCTCGCACCACGGGATTTCGGCGCGCGTCGTCAGCTACAACGAGCACAACATGAAGCGGCGCACGCCGGAGTTGCTGCGCGCGCTGGGCGAGGGTGACGTGGCGCTCGTGTCGGAGGCCGGGATGCCGGCGATAAGCGATCCTGGCTACGAGCTGGTGGCGGCGGTGATCGAGGCCGGGCACGAGGTGTCGCCGCTGCCAGGGCCGTCGGCAGTCACGGCGGCTGTAGC
>JADFKG010000184.1 GCA_022565075.1 Chloroflexota bacterium
GAGCGCGTGAGTCGGCGCGCTCGAATGCCGACTTGCTGGCAGTGAACCTCGAAGGGAGCTTAGGACTTCTCACCGCGCTACGCAAGAATTGAGTTCTCCGAACACACGAGATCCGCCAAGATCTGCGCCGCGGCGCAACTCCAAGGGCGGCATGCCGGGCCAGAGCTAGCGGGTCAGCTGGCGGCGCTACATTCTCCTGGTTGGCGGGGCGGACGAGCATCTCGTTGACGGCGACGCGGTGCGGGCGCGTGACGATGTAGGCGACCGCGTCGGCGATGTCCTCTGAGAGGAGGACTTCCATCTTCCCGAAGCGCTTGGCCAGCTCCGCCAGCACTTCCCGGCGGACGTGTGTGATGAGCTCTGTCGCCACGGCGCCCGGCTCAACGACCGAGATGCGGACGTGGCGGCCGCCGACCTCCTGTCGCAGCGCCTCGGTGAAGGCGGTGACGCCGAACTTCGTCAGGTTGTACACGCCGGAGCTGCCACGGGCGACGCGGCCGGCGACCGAGCTAATGTTCACGAGGTCGGCGACCTGACGCTCGCCGTCCTCCGCTGCCTTCAGCAGGTGCGGCAGCGCGGCGTGCGAGACGTAGAGCAGGCCACTGACGTTGAGCGCGACCATGCGCTCCCACTCTTCGATCGGTGCGCTCTCCGCGGGGCCGAGGAGCATGACGCCGGCGTTGTTGACGACGGTGTCCAGCCTTCCCAGCTCGCTCACCGTCTTTTCAACGGCGCCCTGGGCCTGGGCCTTGTCCGTGATGTCAGCCTCGACGGCGAGCGCTCGCCCGCCGTCCTTCTCGATCGTAGCGGCGAGTTCGTCGAGGCGTTCCTTGCGCCGGGCCACGAGCGCCACGGCGGCGCCGTTGTTCGCCAGCGCTCGCGCAGTGGCGTGGCCGATGCCGCTGCTGGCGCCTGTCACCAGCGCGACCGTTCCGTCCAGCCTTTCAGTCATCTCTTCCTCGCTATCGTTCGTCGTTCGGTGAGGCCAATCCTAGCATCGCTGCGCTTACAGCAGGTGGTCGACGGATTGCGCTGGCGAAAAGAAGATGTGGTACAAGACATGCGACAGTCGCAAGTGCAAGTCGTGACGGAGGCCTCTATGAAACTCGAGAGCAAGGACAAGCTCAGCACAGTTCTTCAGGAGTGGTACGCCAAAGGAGCTAGCCTCGATATCCCCGGTAGCGCCTCGACCCGAATCTGGCGCCAGGGCACCGGTCCAACGGTGGTGTGCCTTCACGGCGTGCCGACCTCGGCCTATCTTTACCGCAAAGTCCTGCCGGCGCTGGCAAGCCGCGGGCTGGAGGGGGTGGCGATGGACTTTCCGGGGCTGGGGTTTGCGGACCGCCCTATAGATTTCGACTACACGTGGACGGGATTGTCGGCCTGGCTGGAGAAGGCTCTGGCGGCGGCCCAAATCGATTCGTTCCATCTGGTTGTGCACGACCTGGGTGGGCCCATCGGGTTCGATCTCGTGCGACGCATCCCTCAGCGAATTTTGTCTCTCACCGTACTTAATACACTCGTCAACGTGTCAAAGTTCACGAAGCCCCTCGCGATGCGCCCGTTCTCGGTGCCGGGGCTAGGGCGTCTGTGGGTGCTCCAGATGAACTCGCCGGTTATCTTCCCCTTCTTTCGCTGGAAGGGCGTCTTGTCTGGCCCCAGCTATTCGGAGATTCGCGCGTACGGCGAGTTGCTCGTGCTAGGCGACGGAGGCCGTGCTTTTCGCAAGATCATGAGCAGCTTCGAGACGACTCGCGAGTTCGAGGAGCGCATCCTCCCGCCCCTGCGAGACCGCAAGTTTCCCGCTCAGATTGTGTGGGGCAAGCATGATTCCGAGCTGACCGTCGAGTCCAAGGGCGCCGATGTGAAACTCGCCCTCAACCTCCAGGCGGAAATCCACGAAGTGGAAGGCAAACATTTCTTGCAGGAGAACAGCGCTGACGAGATCGCTGACAGAATCGCGCTGTTAGTGAAGACGGGGAAGGACGTGTAACGGGAGAGCTGCAGCACTTCAGGGCCTCGCCACACAACGTAACCGACCGCGCGGTCGAGATTCTCACGAGTCTGGTTTACTGCGTCAGGCGGTGCGGGGGCTCTGGCGCCTACTTGCGGCCGTGGGTGACGGCGTGGACTGGCGTGATGTCGAAGGCGTCGACGTCCTTGAAGTCGTGCCGCTTGAGGAGCGAGACGTAGTCCGACGTCGGCAGCAGCTGGTCGTCGATCAGCGCTTCGAAGAACTGGATGCCGGACATGATGCGCGCCGGCACCGTGCGCGTCTCCTCGACCGTTTCGGGGAACGGAAAGTCGGAGATCACGAAGATGCCGCCCGGCTTCAGCGCGCCGTGTACGTTCGCCGTCACCTTCTCGATGTCGCGGCACTCGTGCATCGAGATGCTGATGACCGCCACGTCGAACTCGCTATCGCGGGCGAAACCTTCGAAGGTGCTCTCCACCAGTTCGACGCGGTCGCTCGCACCGGCCTCTTTCACGGCTTCGGCGGCGAGGCCGAGCGAGTAGGCGTCGCCGTCGACGCCGACGAACGTGCACTTCGGATACGCCTGCGCCATCTTCGAGAGACCGAAGCCGGCGCCGGTGGCCAGCTCCAGGACGTGCGCGCCGGCTTCAAGTTTGTCCAGAAGGCCGGGCACCCGCGCAACCCCCGCCGGGATCAACCGGTTGTAGAACGAGCGGCCGGTCGTGCGGACGCCCTGGATGAACTCGGGCGTGCACTTATCCCACCACGAGCGCTCTCCCGACTTCAGGTTCTCGGAGAAGCGATCGAATATGTCGTAGGCGAGGAGGACGGCCGGCAGGCCGCCGACGTGGCCGGGGAAGTCGTCATCGAGGAGGAGCTTGTCCATGTGGGGGGCCAGCACGAAGCGCTCGCCCTCCCGCTCCAGGATCTCGTTGGCGTAAGCGGAGCGGCACCAGACCATCGCGTAGAAGGGGTCGATGCCGGCGTTCCGCGCCAGCTCATCCGAGGTGAGGCCGCCGGGGTGCTTCGAGAGCTCTGCGAGCAGCCCGTGCTTTAGTCC
>JADFKG010000037.1 GCA_022565075.1 Chloroflexota bacterium
TCAAGTGTGTATGCTACCTTCATACTCATACTATCGTTCTACCATCCTTATACTATAGTGTCAATCGCTGCGTGTCATCATGAGTCGCCAGTGATGGGGTCAATTGCTGTCAGAACTGCTGTCAATGCAAGCCACAAAGAGGAACCGACCCCCAGGGAAGAACCGGTTTCGTATCTGAAACGGTGGTGCCGGAGCGCAAAGTCGAACTGCCGACAACGAGATCGACTGCTCGGTGCTCGGTGACGCCGCATACAAAGTGACGTGGGACGCCGTCGAAGAGCGCGTCCGGGTCTCGGCGCCCGACGTGCAGGGGCTCTTCGCCTGGTGGCTCGCCGACGATCCGTCGCGCGTCTGGCGCGTCGCGTCGCGCTACACATTGGCGGGTGACGAATCGGCGGCCCTCTTCGACATCCCGGCATCGACGGCCGCCGAGCGCAGCGTCATCGAAGTCTGGACTAACGACACGTTCGAGCTCTGGCTGGACGGCGCCCTCGTGGAGTCGGTGGACAATCCCTACGGCTTCATCCCGTACGTGATCTACCCCAACATCCGCGAGCCAAAGCAGTTCTGGGGCGTCTCCGACCTCGTCGCCGTCAAGGAACCCCTGCGCGAATTGAACCGCTCCCTGACGCAGCTCTCGGCGATCCTCGAGATGTCGGGGAACCCGATCGCGGTGCTGGAGAACGTGACCGAAGCGCAGGATATCTCCGTCCAGCCTGGCGCGATCTGGGAGATCCCCGAAAAGGCTCGTGCCTACCTGCTCGACCTGCTGCAGGGCGGCGGCGCCAGCCTGCACGTCGAATACGCCAACCTGATCCTGCGCACGATGCACGATCTCGCGGAGGTGCCGCGCAGCGCCTTCGGCGACAACCGCCAGGCGCTCTCCGGCGTGGCGCTCCAGCTGGAGCTGGACCCGCTGCTGAAGAAGGTGTCCCGCAAGCGCCTGATCCGCGGCGCCGCTCTGCGCAAGCGTAACGAGATGGTGTTGCGGATCCTGGAGGGACAGACCGGCGAGAGCTTCGCGCCGTATCGCAGCCGCATCGCCTGGGCGCCCGTCCTGCCGCAGGACCGCTCGCGGCTGATCGAGGACGAGACACGGCTTGTGGCCGCTGGCATCCACTCGCGGCGCACGGCCGCGGGCCTGCTCGACGTCGCGGACCCCGACAGTGAGTGGGAGCGCTGGCTCAGCGAAGAGTCGGCGTCGAGCAAAGACGGCGGTGGGCGATGACGAGCGAACCGCTGGGCCTGCCGCGGGGAAGCGTGCGCGCCGTGATGTCGGTGGCGGTGGTGCTGATCGCCGGTGCGATCGTCGCCCTGCTACTCGTGCGTGAACCGTCGTCCGATCTGACGAAGATGGTTGTCGGCGGCTGGGCCACGGCGCTGGGAAACGTGATCGGCTTCTACTTCGGGGCGCGCAGCACGGCGGAGTGACGTCAGCCGTCTTCTGCGGATCCGTCGGAGCGGGCGGCCAGGTGCTGCTCCCAGGCCCGGCGGAAGATGGCGAGGCCCCAGCGGTAGCCCCAGGCGTCGCCGAGGCTGTTCGCCACGTTGGCAGAGAAGATGTAGAAGAAGATCATCAGACCGAAGAAGGCCGTGGCCGACCACCAGGTCACGCCAGCAAACGCCAGCGGTATCAGCGCCAGCACGACGCCGGTCGTGAGGCCCACCCAGGCGATGGTGCGCACGACGGCGCCCTCGCGGCCCCGCCGCCGGCGGTGCCCTTCGATCACCTCCAGCGGCACACTCTCAACGACGCCGGCCTCGGCGACGGACGTCTCGCAGTGCGGGCAGTCGTCGTCGGCGGCCTGGCGCGGGTGATAGCAGTTGCCACAGAAATGGCCAGCGTTCGGAGCACGGCCGGCGAGCACCGCGTCCAGCCAGGCGACGAGGCGCCTGGAGACGATCTCGTCGTCCCAGGCGCCGCCAGACGCATCGGAGCCGGAAGGCCGCTCGCCGGCCCGCGCCTCAGTCACTACTCGTCGGTCCCCATGCCGAAGACCCGGTCCGGCCTGATCACGAATAGCAGCCGCTGATCGCCCGGCTGCAGGTACGGATACTCGTCGAGGCCCATGTACTTCTTGGCCAGCTTGTGGATGTTCTCAAGCGCGCCCTCGGTCCGCACCTCGACCACCTCGCCCTGAATCGTCGCCGACTGATACGGCGCCTCCTGGTTGTAGATCGAGATCGCGACGCGGGGGTCGCGCCGGACGTTGCGGGGCTTGATGCGCCCCTCGGCTGTATTCACGAGGATATTGTCGCCCTCGACGTCGACCCAGACAACACTCACCTGCGGCGAGCCGTCGGGCATGATCGTGGCCAGGTGGCCGAAGTTCTTTCCTTCAAAGAGGGCGCGGACACCAGGAGTAAGAGTCGCCATCGTAACCAGTCCCTTCCTTCTAACCTTTCGTTAGTCGCCAGCGTATCGTACCAGTGGCCCGAACGTCACGTTCCGGTTAGCAAGTCGGAGAGATTGCGTTAATCGGCGCCGGAAACGCCCTCGGGCCGTATCGTCGGGCACCGCCCCGCGTCTGTCATAGTACGCGCACCGGGCACGCCTCCGGTTCGCGAAACCGAATTAAGCAGCCAGCGCCGCGAGGAGTGAACCGCCCTGTGATCGCTGCGGCGAAGGCACAAGAAGGAGCCCCGAGATGGCGTGGTTGACTTCGCTTCTCAGCAAGCCGGCGACAATCGACGACGAGCGCAAGCCGTCCGCAGCAGACCTCTCGTCTGCGGATGACAGCGGCGCCCAGCCTGCACCCGCTGCGGGCGGTCCGCAGATGGCGATCCTGGCGCCCGACATCGCCGGAATCAGTTCGTTCCGCCTGCGCTTCTTCGCGGACGCCGCGACCACAGCAGCAGAGATAGAGAAGCTGCCGCCGGAGATGCGCCACGGCACGCACGTCTTCTGGGCGCTGCACGACGAGCCAGTGATCCCGCCGGACGGACACCGCGAAGCGCTCGTCCTCATCCGCGCCAACCTCACCTCCGGCATCGTCTATGCCGTCTCGTTCACCGACATGGAGAGCGCCTGGTCGTTCGCTCGCTTCGAGGCCAAGCGCGGCCTCGATATCTCTCACCTGATCATCCTCTGGGCCGCCTTCGCTACCGTCCGCGAGGAGCTGGACGGCGTCAGCGTCCTGCCCGCTGCCCCACCGGCGACCAGAACGCAGCACGCCAGGGCCTCCACGCGGAGCGCCGTCACACTCGAGCCCACCGCCGAGCACCAGTACGAGCGCCGCGAAGAGCCAACGATCAGCAACGGCGCCGCAGCACCCGAAGCGCCCGAAGACGCAGCGAAACTGGCGGAGGGCGAGACTGAACGCCGCGCAGATGCAGACCGGCGCGCCGAGGCGGAAGAGGCAACCCGCCAGGTCGAGGCGGAACGCCAGGCCGAGGCCGAAGCGACGGCCCGCCAGGCAGAGGCAGACCGCCGCGCCGAGGCGGAAGAGGCGGCCCGCATAGCCAGGCAGGCGCAGGATGAGCTGCGAGAAGCGCGCGCGGCGGCCGACGCCGCCCGCGCCCTGGCGGAAGCCGAGACGACACGCCGCCTGGAGGCCGAGAGCCGCCTGGAAGAGCAGCAGCAGGCCGCCGCCGACGCGGCCAACTCGCGGGCAGCCGCCGAACAGACACTCACCGACGCCGCTCTGGGCGACGGAGAGGAGCCCGCGGCACGCGGCACCGTTTTCGCACACACCGCGGACATCACGACTGAAGAGGACGCGGAAACGATCGAAAGCCCCGAGTACCTGCGCCGCGCGGACGATTCCGGCGACGCCGGCGACGACCTGCCGGACGCTCCGAAACTCGACGAGTTCGACATCGCCTACGAAGTCGCGCGGTTGCTCGAGAACCGGCGCTGGGAAAAGCGCGAGGAGCCGTTCCACGGCTTCGACTCGCCACCCGGCAAATTCTAGCGGCTAGTCGTGACCGATCTTGCGGTCCGGGGCGATACGATCCCGGATCGCTCGCTTTACGTCGACCGGGTCCGGCATCTGCTTCGTCTCACGGTTCGTTGCGATCACCTCGCCGGCAAGGGTCACCTCGAAGATGCCGCCGCTGCCTGGCACGATCGCGACTTCTCCCAGGTCCGCACCAAACGTCGTCAGGAGCTCCTGCGCCATCCACGACGCGCGCAGCAGGAAGCGGCACTTCGTGCAGTACGTGATCTCGATGCGCGGCGCAGTCATCGCCCTACTCGAGCACGTGCAGCCACGTGCTGATCGCGTCAACCATCGCTTATTCCAGCTTCCGCATGCTGATCGCCTGCTCACGCTCTGGCCCAACCGAGATCAGGCAGAGCGGCACGCCCAGCTTCTCCTCGATGAACTGCACGTACCCCTGCGCCGCCTCGGGGAGGTCTTCGAAGCGACGTACACCTGCGGTCTCCGAGCGCCAGCCGGGCAGCTCTTCGTAGATAGGCTCGGCGCGGGCCAGTTCGGCGCCGCTTGCCGGTATCGTCTTGACCGTCTGCGAGCCGATACGGTACGCGGTACAGACTTTGATCGTATCGAACTGGTCGAGTACGTCGAGCCGCGTCAGGGCCGCGCTGCCGATGCCGTTGACCTGCGCTGTGAAGCGCGCCGCGACGGCGTCGAACCAGCCGCAGCGGCGCGGACGGCCGGTCGTCGAGCCGTACTCCGGCCGCGGGCCGCCTTCACGCAGCATGTTGCCTGTCTCGTCGAGGAGTTCCGTCGGAAAAGGGCCGTTGCCGACACGGGTGCAGTAGGTCTTGTAGACGCCGAGCACGGTGTCGATGTGCGTCGGGCCGATGCCCATGCCGACCGCCGCGCCGGCCGCCAGCGACGACGGCACCGACGAGGTCACGTACTCGTACGTGCCGAGATCGAGGTCAAGCAGCGAGCCCTGCGCGCCTTCTAGCAGGATGTCCTGACCCGCCTCCAGCGCCTTGTGAATGAGCACGTTCGTGTCAGCTATGTATGGAGCGAGCCGCTGGCCGTAGCCCGCGTACTCTTCGAGGACGGCCTCCGCGCTCACGCCGTCGGTCTCATACAGCTTCTCGAGCACGGCGTTCTTGTAAGGCACGAGGAAGTCGAGAATGGTCGCCAGCGCCTCGCGGTCGGCGATATCAGCGACGCGGACGCCGGCGCGGCCGACTTTATCGATAAACGCCGGGCCGACACCGCGGCCCGTCGTGCCGATCGCACCCTTGCCGCGCAACTCCTCGTCCTTGACGTCGATCAGACGGTGCCACGGCATGAGCACGTGCGCCCGGTCGCTCAAGAAGAGGCGGTCCTTGACCTTCACACCGCGCTCATCGAGATGCTCGATCTCCTTCAGGAGCTCGACGGGGTCGACGACGCAACCGTTACCGATGAAGCAGATCTTGTCGGGATAGAAGATGCCGGCGGGCACGAGATGCAGCTTGAACTCGCCGAGGTCGTTGATGATAGTGTGCCCGGCGTTGTTGCCGGCCGAGTAGCGCGCGACGATGTCCGCATTCTCCGCCAGGAGGTCGACAATCCGCCCCTTGCCTTCATCTCCCCACTGACCACCGATAACGACTGTGACTGACATAGAACCGGGGCCGTCATTTGCGGCCCCTTCTCCTTTCGGCTCCGAAACCTCAGGAAGTATAAGGGCGCGTGCCTGAGCGGAGCAAGGCGGACGATGCGCGGCACGCTAGATCCGGCGGCTAGTCGCGGCGGCGCCAGCGCGTCCCGCTCTGCACATCCTCCAGCGTGATACCGAGGTCCAGCAGGCGGTCGCGTACCTTGTCGGAAAGCGCAAACTGCTTCTCGTGGCGCAGATCGTTGCGTAGCTCGACGAGCAGTTCGATGAAGGCGTCCGCACCCTGCGCCGTCTCCCGTTCGCGCAGCGTCAGGCCCAGCACTCCCGCCAGCTCTCGCAGTGTCGCCTGCGCTTCGTCGACGGCGCGACCCTCGTCGCGCGCGCGGTTGATATTGCGGGCGAGATCGAAGAGGCTGGCGAGGGCGCCGGCCGTGTTCAGGTCATCGTCCATAGAAGCGCCGAATCGTTCGCGGTATTCGTCCCCGGGAATATCCGCGGCGGGACCCTCGCCGCCCGGCACGGACGCCGCCAGCTGCAGCCTCTCCGCCGCGCGCTTGCCGGCCTCCATCGCCTCCTCCGAGTAGGCGAGCGGTGCGCGATAGTGCGCGGTCATCACGAAGATGCGAATGCCGTCGCTGCCATAGCGCTCCAGCGCCTCCCGGATCGTGATGATGTTGCCGAGCGACTTGCTCATCTTCTCTTCGTCCAGCGTCAGCCAGCCGTTGTGCAGCCAGTGGCGGACGAACGGCTTGACGCCGGTGAAGCCCTCCGCCTGGGCGATCTCGTTCTCGTGGTGCGGGAAGATCAGGTCCTGCCCGCCGCCGTGCATGTCCAGCGTGGCGCCGAGGTAGCGGTAGGACATCGCGGAGCACTCGATGTGCCAGCCGGGCCTGCCGGGTCCCCACGGGCTCTCCCATGACGGCTCGCCGGGCTTCGCGGCCTTCCAGAGCGCGAAGTCGGCCGGGTCGTGCTTCTCCTCGCCGGGCTCAACGCGCGCACCCGCCCGCATGGAGTCGACGTCGCGGCCCGAGAGCTTCCCGTATCCGGGGTCGCCGCGAACGTCGAAATAGACGTCACCGCTTTCCACGGCATAGGCGCGGCCCTTTTCGATCAGCCCCTGCACCATCTCGATGATCTGCGGTATCTCCTGCGTGGCGCGCGGGTAGACGTCCGCGGGCAGGACGTTCAGCTCCCGCATCTCGTCCTCGTACTCCTCGATGTAGATGGCGGCCAGCTCATCGTAGGTGATGCCCCTCTCGGCGGCGCGGGCGATGATGCGGTCGTCGATGTCCGTATAGTTCTGGACGTGCTTCACCTTGAAGCCGCGGTACTCCAGGAAGCGCCGCAGGACATCGAAGATGATGTAGCTCATCGCGTGGCCGACGTGCGAGTGGTCGTACGGCGTGATCCCGCAGACGTACATCTTGAGCATGTCGTCGGGCTGCTTCACCTCTTCGACGCGCCGGGACATCGTGTTGTAAAGGCGCAGGGTCATTCGGAAGCCGCCGGCTTGGGCTTGGCCCTGGCCTTCGGCGCCGCGCGCCGGCGTGCGGGCTTCGGCTTCTCCAGTGCTTTCAGCCGCGCTTCGAGCTCCGCGATCCTGCCCTCCAGCTCCTGAATGATGTCCCACTCCGGGTCTGGCAGCCGCAGAACAGTGTCGTCGCCGGGATCGACGAAGGCGACGATGTGCCCCGGGACGCCCACCACGGTGGCGTTCGGCGGCACGTTGGTGACGACGACGGAGCCGGCGCCGATCTTGGCGTTCTCGCCGATCGTCACGTCGCCGATCACTTTGGCGCCCGCACCGACGACGACGTTGTCGCGAAGCGTCGGGTGGCGCTTGGCCCTGCGGGTGCTGGTACCACCCAGCGTGACGCCCTGGAAGAGGTGCACGTTGTCGCCGATGACCGTCGTCTCGCCCACGACTACGCCCATGCCGTGATCGATGAAGAACTTCTCGCCGATCCGCGCGCCGGGATGAATCTCGATGCCCGTGAGGAAACGCCCGAGGTGCGAGATTACCCGCGCCGGGACGTCGGCGCCCCTTTGGTGCATCGCGTGAGCGAGGCGATGGATCTGGCGGGCGTGAAAGCCCGGATACGTGAGTATGACTTCGAGGTCGCTGACGGCGGCCGGGTCGCGTTCGCGGGCCGCCCTGATATCGCGTTCGATCTGCCGTAAGAGCCCCATGGCTCGTCTCTCCAATCCGTTAGTCTGATCGAGCATGCCGGTCAGGCCCCGTGGTCCGCACCAGGCGAACCGGGGCCCCGATACAGCCGCAGGTCGTGCAGATGCCACGCCCTGCGGATCCATGGGACCGGCTGCTCGCAGCCGGAAGAGAGGTCGGTCGCATAGGAAACATTATAGGCGAAGCTCGGGAGCGGCCGTACCGAACTGACCACCCATCGCCGATGTGATAATTTTGATCCGAACCGTTACCCCAGGAGAAACTGTTGGACAATCGCCCCTGCATCCGCGCCACGCCCGTCGTCGCTCTAGACGCAAGCGTCGATCCACCACCCCGGGCCGCCTGGGCCTAGCGGGTCTCTTTCATGAACGCCTCGGACGGCGCCAACGACGGCTTCGATTGGCGCTCTCTGCTACCGGCGTTGAGCCGCCGCGATTTCATGGAGGGCGCGATCATTGCCATCGCCTTCCTGCTCTACTTCTGGGTGCGCGGCGCCGTCATCGACCGGCCCGAGGCTGCGTACTGGCACGCCCGAGACGTGATCGACCTCCAGCGGTCACTCGGATTTTTCTGGGAAGACGACCTCAACAACTGGGTCGCCGACCGCAAGTCCTGGGCGCAGCTGATGAACGTCGCCTACTTCTACCTGCACTTCCCGCTGATCATCGTCTTCGGAATCTGGCTTTACTTCTACCGCCGCCGCCAGTACACGTTCGTCCGCGACTCATTCCTCGCCTCGGGCGCGATCGCGCTGGTAGTCTACTGGCTCTACCCTGTGGCGCCGCCCCGGGAGCTCCCGGCGCTGGCGGCGCAGTTCGACGCCGCCGCGCCCACATACATCCTCGGCTTCTTCGACACGATGAAGGCCTACCTGGGTTACGCCTACGACACGCAGTCCACGCGCGCCTTCGTGAACCCATACGCCGCGATGCCCAGCCTCCACTTCGGCTGGGACCTCCTTCTGGGGATCGCCATCATCGCCGCCTTCCGCCGGAAGGCGCTGGCCTGGCTCGCCGTGGCGATCGGCGTCGGGTTGCCGCTGCTGCAGATCTTCGCGATCACGACGACGGCGAACCACTACCTGATCGACGCCGTCGCCGGCGGCATCGTGGCGATCGCCGGGCTCGGCGGAGCGCTGGCGCTGCGGAGATGGGGTTACCCCTGGCTCGTGGGGCAGATCCGGCGGCTGCCGTGGCCGTCGGCGCGACGCCTGCTGCTGGGCGACGCGGCCTAGTTCAAATGGTGGAAGACTGACAGCGGCCCGAGCGCCGCATAGATCTCGACGGTGACCTCTCCGACGTGCTCGGCCCACGTCTCCCAATCGCGCCGCGCCCTGTCCGCCTGCGGGCTGGTGAGCGCCTTCTGAACCGAGGCGTCGTCCGACATCTCGTACAGCGCCGTCCAGTTGACGCCGCGGCCCCGGCACCTGGCGCGGTACGCCTTGACAATGCCCGGGATCGCCATCACGTGGGGCAGGTGCTCGCGGCAGTACCAGCGTTCGAACTCCTCCATCATGGAGGGCTCGACGCTGGCACGGACGACGAGATACGGCCGCGCCCCTAGCAGAGGCCCTCCGGGTCAAAGTTGCACTCGAACGTATTGACGAAGGCACGCACGCGAGCCTCGTCGAACTCCTCGAACGTGTCGAGATAGCCCCAGGCAGTGAGGGCGATGCGCCTGTCCATGAGGGAATACGAAGTCATCAGGACTGCGTTGCCGTCAGCCACCTCCTGGAAGACGACCTGGCTCAGCTGGTCGCGCAGCGCGGCACAGGCGTCAGCATCCAGCGCCGGCTCGGCCTCGCAGTTGTACCAGACGACGACCCCGGCGTGCTCCATGTTGTGGACCGCCACCTCTTTCGCCACTGCCAACTCGGACACGCCCACGGGCGCGAACGTGTCGGCGTGCGGGCCCGACGTCGGCGGGTTGCTGTTGTATCCGTCGTAGATCTGCCCCGTCGGAAAGTGATCGCGGTCGTCGATCTCTTCGATCTGCTGGACGGGATACGCGTAGTCGCTGAGGTCGAGCACGCCCCCGTCGTCACCGCTGCTGCAGGCCATAGCCAGAAGGATCAAGGCGAGGGCCGCAATCCAGGGGGCGTTTCGCCGTATCACTCGCATGCCCCTAGCTTTGCAGGAGCGCCACTATCTTGTCCAGATCGTGGCGCGAATCCTGCGACGTATCAACAACTAGGTAGGGCCGCCGCGGCCGCTGATAATCGCGCCGCATCCGCTCCAGCACGCGCAGGTCTGCCGTTGATCGGTCGAGCGGGTCGCGGGCGGCATCCCGCTTCGCCAGCCGCTCTCGCATGACGGCGAACGGCGCCCGGAGACGGACGATGACCAGCCGCGCACCGGCCTCTCTGGCGAGGTGATACGACGGCTGGCGGTGCGACTCCTTGAGGTTCGTTGCGTCGAGCACGACGGGTACGCGGCGCTCCAGCAGGCGGCGCGCAAGCACCCGGATCGCCGGGAAGAGCCGTGCGTTCTCTTGATCCGTGTGCAGCGGCGATTCGTAAAGGACGCTGCGCAGCGCGTCGCTGTCCAGGATCGCCGCCGGATAGCGCTTCACGAGCTGGCGCGCGAAGTGCGACTTGCCGCTCCCCGGCAGGCCGATGAGGATGACGAGCGCGGGCCGCCGCACCGCCTCTGGCAGGCTGCCGAGGGACGCCTCGAGTCTGTCCGCGTCTCGCCTGCGAGCCGCGTCGAGGCGTCTGGAGCGCCTGGCGTCAATCATCTTCGTAGAACGCCAGCCCGACGAAGCCCGGCCCGGTGTGGACGGCCATGACGGAGGTGAAGTCGGTCTGCAGAAGCTCCACCGGCGCCAGCTCGCGGCAGAGCGCCTCGCTCAGACGGCGCGCGGCCTCTGGCGCATCAGTGTGCATGATCGCCGCATGCAGCGCCCCTCCCGACGTATGCGCCTTAACGTACTCCACCAGCCGAAGAAGCCCCTTCTCCTCCGTCCGCACACGCCCGATCGAGCGCGGGCGCCCCTCCGCGAACACCAGCAGCGGCCGGATGCTCAGTAGCTGCGCCGCCCAGTGCACAATCCACGGCACGCGGCCGCCGCGGGCCAGGTAGCGCATCGTGCCCAGCAGTCCGACCAGCCGCGCCCGCCCGGCGACTCGCAGCGCCTCCTCCGCAGCCGCCTCGGCGGAAGCGCCGTCAGCCAGGCTGCGCGCCGCGGCGAGGACCGCGAAGCCATGCGTCATCGCCAGCCCACCGGTCTCGACGACTCGCACATCGAGGCCCGGCAACTCCTCCGCCGCGAGGCCGCGCGCGGTTATCGCGGATTCGTACGTTCCGCTGAAGCGCGCCGACAACGTCAGGCAGAGCACTTCGCCGGCGCCGGCGTCGCCTGCCTGGCGGTAGGCTTCGAGGAACTGGGCCGGCGCCGGCGAGGTCGTGCGCAGGGGACGCTTCGTCTCGTCGGCCAGCCGGAACAGTTCACCAGAGCTGAGCGAGCCGTCAGGGTGCACCTCGTCGCCGATGAGGAGACCGAGGGGCACAGTGGCGATCCCGAGTTCGCCTGCCAGGTGCGGCGGCAGGCAGGCGGAGCTATCTGTGACAACGGCGGTCCTGGGCATCGGCGGCGTCCATGATGCACCGTTCCGCTTAAGGAAGCCAGTATGCTATACTCGCCGCGACGGAAAGATCAAGGAAGCGACATCCTCGTAGATGCTGACGAAGGAAAAGACGGCGGAAATCGCCGCAGAGCACCGGTCCCATCCAACGGACTCGGGTTCCACTGAGATACAGGTCGCGCTCCTCAGCGAGCGGATCAAGCAACTTACCGATCACCTCCGCGTGCATCGTAAGGACTTCCACTCTCAGCGTGGGCTGCTCCAACTTGTCGGCCGGCGGCGGCGGCTGCTTCGTTACCTCAACCGCCAAAGCCCGGCAAGCTACAAGGCGCTGATCGCCAAACTAGGCCTGCGCAAGTAAGCGCGGGCCTTTCTCTTTCCGCAGCCACTCATCATAGCGGGCTGAAGCAGCGGCATAGAGCCGCCGGCAACGCTGACCGCATCATCCGGGACACGCGAAGCAACGTCCCGAAGGTTCAGCGCGCCGCACCACCCGCCAAGACAAGACCCAGGAGGTCAGAACTCAGATGGTAGAACAATTCGAACGCGAGATCGGCGGCAAGACGCTTCAGATCGAGACCGGCAAGATGGCCGGCCTGGCCAGCGGCGCCGTCACCATTCGCTACGGCGACACGATGCTCCTCGTGACAGCGGTAATGAACAACAAGCCCCGTGAGGGCACGGACTTCTTCCCGCTAACGATCGATTTCGAGGAGCGAATGTACGCCGCCGGCAAGATCCCCGGCGGCTTCTTCCGCCGCGAAGGCCGGCCCAGCAGCGAAGGCACCCTGACGATGCGCCTCACCGACCGGCCGTTGCGGCCGCTCTTCCCCAAGGGCATGCGCAACGACGTCCAGGTCGTGATCACGACACTCTCCGCCGACCAGGAGAACGACCCCGACTTCATGGCCATAATCGGCGCCTCCGCCGCGCTCAGCATCTCCGACATCCCGTTCGGGGGGCCCATCGCCGGCACGCGCATCGGCCAGATCGACGGCGAGTACATCATCAATCCCACCTACGAGCAGCGCGATGAGAGCGTCCTCGACATCGTCGTCGCCAGCACCAAGGACGCGATCGTCATGGTCGAGGCCGGCGCCAGCGAAGTCTCCGAAGCGACCCTGCTCGAGGCGATGAAGCTGGCCCAGGAAACGAACGCAGAGGTCATCGCCCTCCAGGAGGAGATGGTGGCCAAGATCGGCAAGGAGAAGCGCGTCTTCGAGGTCGCAGAGCTAGCAGAGGACGTGAAGACGGCGGTCAACGAGTTCGCAGCCACCCGCGACTGGGACATCTTCGCCGCCGCCAAGGACGAACGCGCCGGCCTGATGGACGCCGTGCGCAACGAGACGATCGAAGAGCTGGGCGAGAAGTTCGAGGAGGCCGACATCAAGGCCGCGGTGGACGACTACACCAAGGACGTCATCCGCAACAGCATCCTCGACGACGGCAAGCGACCCGACGGCCGCAAGCCCGACGAGATCCGGGAGATCAGCATCGAGGTCGGACTGCTGCCGCGAACGCACGGCTCCGGCCTCTTCACTCGCGGCGAGACACAAGCGCTGACGGCCCTGACCCTGGGCTCGATGGGCGAGCAACAGCGGATCGACGGCATCGAGCCGGAGGATTCGAAGCGCTATCTCCACCACTACAACTTCCCACCCTATTCGGTCGGCGAAGCGCGTTTCATGCGCGGCCCCAGCCGCCGAGACATCGGCCACGGCGCACTCGCGGAGCGGGCACTCATGCCGGTGATCCCGAACGAGGAGGACTTCCCTTACACGATCCGCCTCGTCTCCGAGATACTCTCTAGCAACGGTAGCTCGTCGATGGCTAGCATCTGCGGCAGCACTCTGGCCCTGATGGACGCCGGCGTCCCGATCAAGACGCCCGTCGCCGGAGTCGCCATGGGTCTGATCAAGGGCGACGACGGCTTCCAGGTGCTCACGGACATCGCCGGCATGGAAGACCACTACGGCGACATGGACTTCAAGGTCGCCGGCACCGCGGAGGGCATCACCGCCCTGCAGATGGACATCAAGATCAAGGGCATCACGAGCGAGATCCTGAAAGAGGCGCTGGACCGCGCCCGCGAGGCGCGCCTCTTCATCCTGGACAAGATCAAGGAAGCGATTCCAGAGCCACGCAAGGACCTTTCCCCGTTCGCGCCGCGCATGTACCGCATCACCGTGCCACAGGACAAGATCGGCATGGTCATCGGACCCGGCGGTCGCGTCATCCGCTCGATCATCGAAGAGACGAAGTGCAGCGTCGACATCGAGGACGACGGCACCGTCTTCATCGGCTCCCCAAACGAAGAGATGGCCCAGAAGGCGATCAGCATCATCGAAGGCCTGACCAAGGACGTCGAGCTTGGCGAAGTCTACACCGGCACCGTCACCCGCACGACGGGCTTCGGCGCCTTCGTCGAGATCACGCCCGGCAAGGACGGCCTCGTGCGCCTCGAAGACATCGACGCCGACCCACCCCGGCGGGTTGACGACGTTCTCAACATCGGCGACGAAATCGAAGTCATGGTCATCGAGGTCGACTCGATGGGCCGCGTGAACCTCTCCCGGCGCGCCGTTACAGAAGAGATGACCCTAGAACAGGCCGTGGAGGCCTCACGCGCTGCTCAGGAAGCGTCACGCGGTGGCGGCTTCAGCGGACGCGGCGGCGGCGGCGGCGGACGTGACCGCGGCGGACGCGGCGGTGGCGGACGCGGCGGTGGCGGCGGTGGCGGCGGCGGCGGCGGCTA
>JADFKG010000038.1 GCA_022565075.1 Chloroflexota bacterium
GGCGGCGGTCTTCGCCGCCCTCTCCCGTATTGCTCTTGCCGCCGAGGCGGTTCATGGCGATCGCCAGCGTCTCGTGGGCCTCGGCGCCGATCGAGCCGAACGACATCGCGCCCGTCGCGAAGCGATGGAAGATCGCCTCTATCGGCTCCACTTCGTCGATCGGTATCGGTTCGCGGTCCGAGTTGATCTCGAAGAGGCCCCGTAGCGTACAAAGCCGCTCGGACTGATCGTCCACCATACGGCTGTACTCCTTGAAGACGTCCAGGCGGCCGGAGCGCGTGCTGTGCTGCAGGCGGAACACCGTCTCCGGGTTGAAGAGGTGGAACTCTCCGTCCCGGCGCCACTGGTACTGGCCGCCCCAGAGAAGCTCGTCCAGCCCGCCGGCACGTTCGGGGAAGGCGCGCTCCTGGTGATAGAGCGTGTCGATGCCGATCTCCTCGACGCCGACGCCGCCGATGCGCGACGCTGTGTACGTGAAGTAACGGTCGATGAACTCCTGCCCCAGGCCGATCGCCTCGAAGATCTGCGCCCCGCGGTAGCTCTGGACGGTCGAGATGCCCATCTTGGACATGATCTTGACCACGGCCTTCTTGCAGGCCTTGAGGTAGTGCTCGATCGCCTCCTCGTTGGAGATCTCGGACTCCATCAGGCCCTCGTCTCGCATGCCGGCCAGCGAATCCAGCGCCAGGTACGGGTTGACCGCGTCGGCGCCGTAGCCAATCAGCAGTGCGAAGTGGTGGCCCTCACGCGCCTCGCCCGTCTCCAGCACGAGCCCCACGCGCGTGCGCTTCCGCTCACGCACGAGGTGGTTGTGCAGGCCGGCCGTTGCCAGGAGCGCTGGTATGGGAGCGTTGTTCTTGTCGACGCCGCGGTCCGAGAGGACGAGGATGCGCGCACCGTTCTCGATCGCCTCGTCGGCCTGCTGGCAGAGCCGCGCCATCGCTTGCTCAAGGCCCTTCGGCCCTTCGGCGACCGGGAAGAGCAGCGGCAGGACGCGTGTGCTCAGCTTACCGTTCCTGGCGGCCTTGAAGCGCGCCAGGTCGTCGTTGTCGATGAACGGTGACTTGATCTCCACCCGCCGCGCGTTCTCCGGCCGTGGCTCCAGGAGGTCGCCCTCCGGACCGACCAGCGATCTCACGGACGTCACGATCTCTTCGCGGATCGCGTCCAGGGGCGGGTTCGTGACCTGCGCGAAGAGCTGCTTGAAGTAGTTGAAGAGCGGCTGTGGCTTGTCGGAGAGCACGGCCAGCGGCGTGTCCGTCCCCATGGAGCCGAGCGCTTCTTGCCCGTCGCTCGCCATCGGCCCCAGGATGTACTTCAGGTCCTCGACCGTATAGCCGAAGGCGATCTGATGTTGTAGGAGCCCATCGCCCTGGAGCGTCTTCGCCGGCTTGCCCTTCGGCAGGTCGTCTATCGTCTTCAGGTTCTTCGCCAGCCACTCGCCGTACGGGCGCTCGGACGCCATCCGGTGCTTCAGCTCCGTGTCGTCGATGATTCGCCCTTCGGCCATGTCCACGAGGAACATGCGGCCCGGCTGCAGGCGCCCCTTGTAGAGCACGTTCTCCGGTTCGATCGGCAGAACGCCAACCTCGGAGGCCATGATCACGAAGTCGTCCTTCGTAACGTAGTAGCGGGACGGGCGCAGGCCGTTGCGGTCCAGCACGGCGCCGATCTTGTTGCCGTCCGTGAAGGCGATCGAGGCGGGGCCGTCCCACGGCTCCATCAGGCACGAGTGGTAGCGATAGAAGTCCTTCTTCTCCTGGCTCATCGACTCGTGGCCGTCCCACGGTTCCGGGATCATCATCATGATCGCGTGTTCGATCGGGCGGCCCGTCATCGTCAGGAACTCCAGGGCGTTGTCGAAGCAGGCGGTGTCGCTGCCGCTTTCGTCGATCACCGGCATGATGCGCTGGATGTCCGGGATCAGGTCGGACTCAAAGAGGGCCTCGCGGGCGCGCATCCAGTTAACGTTGCCCCTCAGCGTGTTGATCTCACCGTTGTGGGAGATCATCCGATACGGGTGCGCCAGCTTCCAGCTGGGGAACGTGTTCGTGCTGAAGCGCGAGTGGAACATGCAGAGCGCGCTCTCCATTCGCGGGTCCGAGAGATCCGGGAAGTACTCGCGGATCTGGCTCGCTATCAGCATTCCTTTGTAGATCAGCGTCTTGGCCGACAGGCTCGGCACATAGAACGACGCCGCTTCCTTGATGTCGCCCCGGTCGAGCGATCTGTGAAAGAGCCGGCGGATGACGAAGAGGCGGCGCTCAAAGGCGTCGAGGTCCGGGACGTGCTTGCCGCGGCCGATGAAGACGTGGAACATGTCCGGCTCGGCGGCGACGGCCGTCGCGCCCAGCGATGAGTTGTCCGTCGGGACCTGTCGCCAGCCCAGCAGGTGCTGTCCGTCTTCCTCCACGATCTTCTGAAGCAGCCCCATCGCCTCCTTCAGCGCTCTCTTATTCTTCGGCGCGAAGATCAGGCCCACGCCGTAGTGGTCCGGCGCCGGCAGGCGAATGCCTTCCTGTGCGCAGACGTGGGAGAAGAAGTCGTGGGGCACCTGGATGAGGATGCCGGCGCCGTCGCCGGTGTTCACTTCGCAGCCACAGGCGCCGCGGTGCTCGAGATGTTCGAGTGCCGTGATGCCGTCGTCGATAACCTTGTGCGACCGCTGGCCCTTCAAGTGCACGAGAAAGCCGACGCCGCAGCTTTCGTGCTCGTGGGCTGGATCGTAGAGCCCGGCCGCCTTTGGGCCTTCGGCGCCGTGTGCCGTGATAGGTACAGGGGAAGTGCTGTCTTGTGAGTTCATGAGCCCTCTCCTCGTTGCCCTAGATGCGCCTGGGCGCTACGCACGCCGCAGCGCTGCGTTTCGCGCGGGAGAGCACCGTACGAGCCCGTAGGAACGATCGGCAGAAGGCAGCGGCCGGTGCGTCCGGAACAGTTACAGTCGCTATAGATGCCTCGGGCTTGATCATCCGTACCTTGTCCCTACCGCCGGAAAAAGAATGTGTGAAGTATACCGGCGGTTCCCGGAGTTGTCTACGCCGCCACGATCTGCCATCGGGGCGGCGTACTCCATAGACGTCTTCGATTGAGCATCTACGTTACCATAGGCGACAGCAGGCCGTCAAAGCGGTGCAGCGATGGAAATCGGCTACACTTTCATCAACGCACAGCCTTGAGGGGTAGCCAATGAGCGCGTGGAATCGTGTGAACCGGAAGGCCCGTCTGGCCGTACCTATCTCCTTCGCGGGGACTTTACTATCTCTGGCTGCCATCCTGTCACCCTCGCTTCCCTGTAGTGACACTGCTGGTACCTGGCTTTTCGGCGCAGCCTGGGTCGCGTTGCCAGTCTTCTATTCCTCGTTCCTGGTTTCAGCGGCCAGGCTCGTGTTTGATCGGTTCCTTGCTGCGGCCGGCGCGGCTTTGGGTGTCAACCTTTTGCTGGGAGTCGCCGGCTGGCTCATCTCGGTGGTTGCCAGCGGCGGCGAATCGGTTGTGGCAAGAGCGGCAGCGTGGATTCCGTTCTGGTTGCTAGGCCTGCTAATTGAAGTCCGCCTACAGGACGTCTGCCCAGACTGACGACTTGAACTTGCGCTAGCATTGCGCCAGAATAGCTCTTAGCACTCCGCCCCGGTGAGTGCTAACGCCCATTCGCATAAGAATGCCCGCACGCTCAGAAGCCCAGACGGGCAAGAAGGAGAACCCATGGCCAAGCAACTGCTCTTTGATGAGGCCGCGCGACACGCTCTTAAGAGCGGCGTCGACGCGCTCGCCGACGCCGTCAAGATCACCCTCGGCCCCAAGGGCCGCAACGTCGTCCTGGAGAAGAAGTTCGGCTCGCCGACGATCACCAACGACGGCGTCACCATCGCCAAGGACATCGAGCTGGAAGACCCGTTCGAGAACATCGGCGCGCAGCTCGCGAAGGAGATCGCCTCCAAGACCAACGACATCGCCGGCGACGGCACCACCACCGCTACTATCCTCGGTCAGGCGATCGTCCACGAAGGCCTCAAGAACGTCGCCGCCGGCGCCAGCCCGATGGCGCTCAAGCGGGGCATCGAGCAGGCTGCCGCAGCGGCCGTCAAGAGCATCAAGTCGAACTCTGTCAGGGTCACCAGCAGCGCGCAGATGGCGCAGGTCGCGGCGATCTCGGCCAACAACGACGAGCAGATCGGCGAACTGATCGCCGACGTCATGGAGAAGGTCGGCAAGGACGGCGTCATTACTGTCGAGGAGTCGAAGGGCATCGAGACCGAGACCGAGTTCGTCGAAGGCATGAACTTCGACCGCGGCTATATCAGCCCCTACTTCGTCACCAACCCCGAGCGCATGGAAGCCGTGATCGACGACCCGCACATCCTGATCACGGACAAGAAGCTCTCCGCCGTCAACGACATCCTGCCCATCCTGGAAAAGGTCCTGCAGAGCGGCAGCAAGAACCTGCTCATCATCTGTGATGACTGCGACGGCGAGGCGCTGGCCACCCTGGCCGTCAACCGCCTGCGCGGCACGATCAACGTCTGCGCGGTCAAGGCGCCCGGCTTCGGAGACCGCCGCAAGGAGAACCTGGGCGACCTGGCGACCGTAACCGGCGGCGAACTCCTCAGCGATGAGCTGGGCCGCAGCCTGGACTCGGCCGAACTGTCCGACCTGGGCCACGCGCGCAAAGTCGTCATCACGAAGGAAGAGACCACTATCATCCAGGGCGCGGGTAGCTCCAAGGCCGTTCAGGGCCGCGTGAGCGCCGTCAAGGCCGCCATCGAGAGCGTCACGTCCGACTGGGACCGCGAGAAGCTCCAGGAGCGCCTCGGCAAGCTCACCGGCAGCGTCGCCGTCATCAAGGTCGGCGCCGCCACCGAGACCGAGCTCAAGGAGCGCAAGCACCGCGTCGAGGACGCCGTTCAGGCGACCCGCGCGGCCGTCGAAGAGGGAGTCGTCTCAGGCGGTGGCGTCGCCTTCATCAACGCCCTGCCCGCACTGGAGAGGCTCAAGCTGGAGGGTGATGAGGCCACCGGCGTCGCCATTCTCAAACGCGCGCTGGAGGAGCCGCTGCGCCGCATCGCCATCAACGCCGGCAAGGACGGCTCGGTGATCGCGCAGAAGGTGAAGACGCTGAAGAAAGGCGAAGGCTACGACGCCGCCAAAGACAACTTCGGCGACATGACGAAGCGCGGCATCGTCGACCCAGTCAAAGTCACGCGCTCGGCGCTCGAGAACGCCGTCAGCATCGCCTCCATGGTCCTGACCACAAATGCTCTCGTCACTGAGATTCCGGAGAAGCAGGCCGCCGGTGCCGGTGCGCCGCCGCCGATGTCCGACATGTACTAAGCCGGAGGAAAAGGCACGAGCGGTCGTGTTTCACATCAGGCGTGCCTCGCGGGCGTCTCGGATAGAGGCCGCGGTCGTATAATTATCCGAGAGGGAACGTAGATTTGTTCACGGAGAGTGGTGAGATGATCGATCTTGAAGAGTTGCGTAACGTCGTCGACAACGCTGACGTGTTCACGATCGGCTTTCGCATGTTCCCGGAGCGACTGATCATAGATACGCGGAGCGAGGCCGAGACTCCGCCGATGATTCGCGTCGTCAAGCCGGTGAACACCGTCGAAGAGCGGTTCTTCTGGCTCGGCAAGGAACGTCCTCAGTTCTCGATGCCGGAGCGCTTTACGTTCTTCATCTGGCCGCACTCCATGCGCTTCTTCGAAGAATCCGGCCTCGGCGACCTGATTCGCCAGCGCGTCTTCCCCATCGACCCCGACTGCGGCCGCCAGATGGCGGAGAGCATCCAGCGCCTCGGCGTCCTCGAGCGTAAGGCGGAGCGCGATGCGATCACGGGCCGCAACTACGAGACCCTATGGGAGCGCGCCCTAAGCTAGACATCACGCGCCACGTAAACGAAGGCCGCCCTCTCCGGGCGGCCTTTCGGCGTCTTCCCGTCGTCCGCACCGCGCGGTAGTATCGCGCCAGACCTTAGCCGCGAAAGGAGCGCCACGATGGAACGACGAGCGATCAACCCCTGGAGCTGGCAGGACAGCTTCGGCTTCGTGCAGGCGAACGAGATTACCGGCGCGCAAAGAGTGCTCTACTGCTCTGGCCAGACGTCAGTCGACGAGAATGGCACCCCTGTGCATGAAGGCGACATGGCCTCCCAGACGGTCCAGGCGTTGGACAACCTCGAGGCTGTGCTCAAGGACGCCGGCATGGACCTGAGCAACATCGTGCGCCTGAGGATCTACACCACGGACATCGACGCCACGATGGCCAGCTACGGCGTCGTGGCGCCTCGCTTCGCCCCGATCAAGGCCGCACAGACGCTGATCGGCGTCTCCCGCCTCTTCGTCCCGCAGTTGATGATCGAGATCGAAGCCACGGCCGTCGCCTGACGCATGCCTGATCTCTACGGCGCGATCGACCTCGGCGGCACCAACGTGCGGGCGATCGTCGCCGGCCTCGACGGTAAGATCAGCGGCGACGACCGGCGTCCGTCCCGCGCCAGCGATGGTCTCGACGCCACGATCGAGACGCTGCTGGCGTCACTGGCGCACGCGTGCTCTGAGGCCGGCGTCGAAGCCAGCGCCCTCCGCGGCCTCGGCGTCGCCACGCCCGGCTGGGTGGACACGGAACGCGGAATCGTGCCGGCGGCGCCACAGCTCATCGGCTGGCGGGATGTGCCGCTCGTCGAAATGCTGCAGGAGCGCCTCGGCCTCACCGTCCGGCTGGAGAACGACGCCAACGCCGCCGCGCTTGGCGAGAACGCCTTCGGGGCCGGACGCGGCACGCGGCACATGCTCTACATAACGGTAAGCACCGGCGTCGGTGCAGGCATCATCGTCGACGGGCGTCTCTATGGTGGCGCGAAAGGCTCCGCCGGCGAGATCGGTCACACTATCGTCGACCCGTCCGGCCCGCCCTGCGGCTGCGGCAAGCACGGCTGCCTCGAGTCGCTCTCTTCCGGCACGGCGATCGCCCGCCGGGCGGCGCAGGCCGCGGACCGCGGAGACTCAGCCGCCCTGGCCGGTATCAGAGAGCGCGAGGGCCGACTTGGCGCGCGCCAAGTCGCCGACGCCGCGCGCCAGGGAGACGCAGCGAGCATCGCGATCTACGAGGAGGCCGGGTATTTTCTGGGGATCGCGCTGGCCAACGCCGTCAACCTGCTCAGCCCCGAGGCGATCATCCTCGGTGGCGGCGTCATGCGGGCGAAGGACCTCTTCCTGCCGCGCGCCGAGGAGACGATGCGCGATCTCGCACTGGACGAGCCACTGAAGTACATGCGTCTCGCCGAAGCGGAACTGGGCGACCGGGCCGGCGTCATGGGGATGATCGCCCGCCTCGGCCAGCAGGCCGGCTAGCTCGGGTCAGGCCCGCGCGCGGCGGCGGCGCGAGTAGCGGCCCGGACGGCTCCTCTTCGGCTCTTCCGCCTCCAGCTCCGGCGCGATGTTCGCGCGCTCCCGCTCGACGATCGGCTGGCAGACGGCGATGATGCGCGAGAGGCGCTGGGCGATCTCGGAGGCCAGTGCGGGCGATGGTGGGTCGTAAGGGATCGTCTCGTGCAGCCGTGCCCAGGACGCCGTCCACTCCTCAAGCTCCACCTGCGGGCCCAGCTGTGCCTGGATCTCCGGCATGTAGGGCGCGATCAGCTCCGCCCAGCGGTAAGAGAAGTCGTGCGGCCCTTCGAAATGCAGGCCGATCTCGATGCGCTCTGTCTTGCGCGTCAGGCAGACCTCGTAGTGCACCTTCGGCGAGTGGAAATGCAGCTGGAACCAGACGAAGCGGACGCGGTGCGTGCAGTCTTCGCGCAGCTCCTTGGGGAGCGCGGCCAGAGTCTCCTCCTCGATCAGGGCCATGAACTCGCTGACGCGCATGCGGGGCGGCATGCGACCAGATTGGTGCCAACGGCGGCGCAGGTCAAGCTGTCTCCAGTCCGCGGCCGCTGATACAATTCGGTCGATCGTCCACCAACGCTAGAGGCCCGCGAGCCCGGGTCGGGAGGTCTGGATGGCAACGCTGATCGTCATCGCAATCATCTTCGCCGTCGTCGTTGTCGTCGTGATGGTGTTCGTCGGGATGTACAACGGCCTTGTGCGGTCGCGAAACCGCGTGAAAGAGGCCTGGTCCGGCATCGACGTCCAGCTGCGCCGGCGGTCGAGCCTCGTACCCAACCTCGTCGAGACGGTGCGCGGATACGCCGAGCACGAGCGCGAGACGTTCGAAGAAGTGACGCGAGCCCGCTCCATGCTGGAGCAGGCGCAGCAGGGCGGCGGCCCGGCAGACCAGGCCCTCGCGAACAACATGCTTACGGGCGCCCTTCGGCACCTCTTCGCCGTGGCCGAGAACTACCCGGAGCTGCAAGCGGCCGGCAACTTCCGCCAGCTCCAGACCGAACTCTCCGACATCGAGGAGAAGATCGCCTTCGCGCGGCAGTTCTACAACTCGAACGTCCTCGGCTACAACAACCGCATTCAGGTCGTGCCCACCGTTTTCATCGCCGGCATGTTCGGGTTCACCGCGGAACAGTTCTTCGAGACGGACGAGGACGGGCGCGCCGAGGTCAGCGTCGACTTCAGCCGCGAGCCGGCGTCCCGCCGGCGTCGCCGCCGACGCCACCGGCCGGCGACGCATCCGCCGGTGGGTCAGCCCCGGACCAGAGCGGGACGTCCGGCTAGCGCCTCCGCTTGATGGACGACTCGTCCCCCGTTCCGCAGGAGCGGGTGCTCATCTGGGACCGCATAGACGCCAACAAATGGCGAACGGTCCTCCTCATTCTGAGCTTTGTCGTCTTCACGGCGCTGTTCTTCGCTGCCATAGGCACGGTGATCGCCGTGTACGCCGGCGTCAACCCGGAGGACGATCTCACGCTCACGATCCAGATCGCGGCTGCGACGGCGCTGGTCGCGACGGTCGTCGGCGTCATCATGTACTACGCCGCGACAGCGACGGTGCTGTCGATCTCCGGCGCGCACGAGGTCACCCTCGCCCAGGAGCCAGTGCTGTACCGCGTCGTCGAGAACCTGAGCATCGGCTCCGGCCTGCCGATGCCCAGGGTCTGGGTGATCGAGGACAGCGCGCCGAACGCCTTCGCCGCCGGCCGCGACCCGGAGCGCGCGCACGTCGCCGCCACCCGGGGCCTCATCGATAAGCTCGAGAAGCGCGAGCTGGAGGCCGTCATGGCGCACGAGATGTCGCACATCGGCAACTACGACATCCGGATCATGACGACGGCGGCGGTGGTCGTCGGTCTGATGGCGCTCCTCACGGACATGATGCTGCGCTTCACCTGGTACGGTGCTGGTGCGAGGCGGAGCAACCGGGGCAAGGGCGGCGGCGCGATCGCCTTGATCTTCCTCGCCGTTGCGCTCGTCTTCATCGTCCTCTCGCCGTTCATAGCGTCCGCCCTGCGTTTCGCCGTTTCCCGCCAGCGGGAGTACCTGGCCGACGCCTCCGGCGCGCTCCTCTGCCGCAACCCCGCCGCGCTGGCCGACGCGCTCGAAAAGATAGCGGCTGACCCTGAGCCGCTGGAGTCAGCGAACAAGGCCACCGCGCACCTCTACATCGAGAACCCGCTCAAGGAGCACAAGAGCTTCCTCAACGGCCTCTTCGCCACTCACCCGCCGATGGACGAGCGCATCAAGCTCCTCCGTGCGATGTGACGATCGTGCCGCCTCTATTGCGTCTGGCCAGCGCCGAAGACGTCGACGCCATCACTCGCCTCATCGCCTCCGAAACGCTGCCGGCGGTCGAGGTTGCCAGGTGGCTGAGCAGCTTCTGGGTGCTGGACGACGCCGGGACGCTCGTCGGCTGTGCGGGCATCGAGCGCTACGGCGAGGCGGCCCTCCTGCGGTCCGTCGTTGTGGCCTCAACGCTGCGAGGAAGCGGCGAAGGTGCCCGCATGACGGGCCGTGCCCTGACCTTCGCGCGGGACGATGGCGCCCGGCGTTGCTATCTGTTCACGATGACCGCGGCAGAGTTCTTCTCGCGGTTCGGGTTCGAACGCTGCCGGTTGGACGACTTCGAGCCCGCGGCGCAAGAGTCCTGGCAGTGGCGGGCCATCTCCGGAAACGAGGACCTCGCGGCGCAGGTGATCCCCATGCGGGCCGATCTCTAGGCCGCGACTTCGACGCCGGCGCCCGCGGTGACCTCGCCGATCGCCCAGACCTCCAGGCCGGCCGCGCGGAAGCGGTCCTGCGCGTCGCTGGCGCGGTCCTGCGCGACCGCCATCAGCAGCCCGCCCGACGTCTGCGGGTCGAACAGCACGCCCTGCATCGCCTCGCTGACCTTCTGGTCCATGTTGACGTGCTCGCCGTAGAACTCGCGGTTCCGCCTCGCCCCGGCCGTGGAGATGCCGCCCTTCGCGAGCTCCAGCGCGCCCGGCAGAACCGGCACCGCCGGTGCGATGATGCGCAGACAAAGCTCGCCCGCCGCCGCGATCTCGCGCGCGTGGCCCAGGAGGCTGTAGCCGGTAACGTCGGTCATCGCCCTGGCGCCGATCTCGCGCGCTATGTGTGCGGCGTGGCGGTTGAGCGTGGTCATGCCCTCGACCGCGGCCGCCAGATGCTCCGGCGACGCCTCGTCGCGTCCGGCCGCCGTCGTGATGATGCCCGTTCCCAGCGCCTTCGTAAGGAAGAGCACGTCGCCCGGCTGCGCGCCCCCTTTGCGGAAGATGGCGTCGGGGTGCACCAGCCCCATCACGCAGAGGCCGTACTTCGGCTCCTCGTCGAGGATCGTGTGCCCGCCGGCGATGACGCCGCCTGCCTCACGCACCTTTTCGGCGCCTCCCTGGATTATCTTCGCGATCGTCTCCGACGGCATGTCCTCCGGAAACGCCGCAATGTTGAGCGCCAGCACGACCTCGCCGCCCATGGCGTAGACGTCGCTCATGGCGTTGGTCGCGGAGATCGCGCCGTAATCGTAGGGGTCGTCCACCAGCGGCGCGAAGAAGTCGACCGTCAGCACGACAGCCTGATCGTCGTTCAGGCGATAGACGGCGGCGTCGTCCGGCGCGGTCAGGCCGACCAGCAGGTCAGGCTGATCGGCGGAGAGGTCCGAGAGGTGCTTCAGCACCTGCGACAGCTCCCGCATGCCCGCCTTGCCCGCGCAACCAGCGCAGGAGGCCAGCTTCGTCAGCCGCTCCGTACCGCTCGCCATGCCGCTCCTTTCGCTCGCTTCGTGCGTTGTCCAGTATAAGGCCGCTTCGTCGCGTTATTCTTACCACGTATGAGACCGCTCGTTCCGATCACCCTGCTCCTCGTCGTTCTCAGCGCCCTCGTGGCCTGCGGCGGCGATCCCGATCCCAGCGGACCGACCGCGACGCCGTTCGTTATCCTTACCACACCGGACGCAGGCTCTCCCTCCCCCGATGCGACGAGCAGGCCGGCCGATGATCCGGCCGGCACCCTTGCGCTGGCCGGCGAGCTTGTCTCGCTCGACTGGCTGGCCGGCAGCGCGGCGTTTCCGGCGGTGCCGTCGCCGTTCGCCGCGCCGATCGCCGATCCGGGCCTGCTCGCCGCCGTCGAAGCTGCGCTGGCCGGGCGCGACGGCGTGTTCAGCGTGATCGTCCACAACCTCGCCGACGGCCGCTACGCCGCCATCAACACGACCGCCACGTACTATGCCGCGAGCCTGTTCAAAGCCCCCGTTCTTCTCGAGGCGTACCGGCAGCGAGACCTCGGGATCATCGACTTCGCGACGGAGCTGACCGTGGGTGAAGAGGTCGTTCAGTACGATCTCGGAACGCTGGAGTATCTGGGCATCGAAGAAGGCGACACGGTGCTCCTGGGCGAGGCCGTCGAGGCGATGATCATCGTCAGCGATACGGCGCTCGCCAACCTGGTGCTCGGCGAGGTCGGCTACGGCAACGTCGACGCGATGCTCGCCGGGATCGGCGCCACGACGATGTCCGTCAGCACCCGCGACCTGCCGACCACCGCCGCCGACATGTACGCTGTCATCTCCGCGATAGCGACGGGCGACGGCGTCTCGGAGGGGTCGCGTCAGGAGATGTTGAGCCTGATGGCGCAGGAGTGGTTCCGCAACGGCGTGGTCGCCGGCATTCCAGCCGGCACGCCGTTCGCGCACAAGACCGGCAGCTTCACCGACGCCACCCACGACGTCGCCGTCGTCGAAGGGCTTGCCGGACCGTACATCATCGTCGTCCTCAGCGATCGCTCGTCCCACTGGGGGCCGATCGCGAGCGTCTCCGACGCCGTCTGGCGATACTTCGCCGGCGAGTAGGAAGCCGACCACGTGCCACGCCGCAAGAAGCCTCCAGCGAAGCGCAACACGCCCCGTCCTCCCGCTCATCCTGAGGCTCTCGAAGGAAGAGCGGAGCAACCACGTTCCGAAACAACGGCGCTCACGCCGGCCGAGATCGTGCGCCGCCTCGCCGCGCTCTACGGCGAACCGGAATGGCGCCCGCACGGCGACCCGATGACCGAACTTGTCCTCACGATCCTCTCTCAGAACACGACCGACACGAACTCCGGGCGCGCCTTCATGCGGTTGCGCGAGCGCTTCGATAGCTGGGACGCGTTGGCCGAGGCGCCCGTCGAGGAGATCGAGCGTGAGATCGCCGTCGGCGGCCTGGCGAAGCAGAAGGCGCCGCGAATCAAGGCCTCGCTCGCCGCCATCCGCGAGAAGCGCGGTTCGTGGGACCTCGGCTTCCTGCGCGACCTGCCGCTGGACGAGGCGAAGGCCTGGCTGCGCGAGCTGAGCGGCGTCGGCCCGAAGACGGCCGCCTGCGTGCTCATGTTCGCGCTCGGCCTGCCGGCGCTGCCCGTCGACACGCACGTGCACCGCGTCGCACAGCGTCTCGGCCTCGTGCCACCGAAGGCGACGCCGGAGAAGGCGCACGACATCCTCGAGTCCGCGCTCGACCCGGAGCTGGTCTACCCGCTGCACATCTCGCTGATCAAGCACGGCCGCCGCCTCTGCCGCGCCCAGCGCCCGCTCTGCGCCGAGTGCCCGCTGCTGGACGGCTGTCCGGCGGGTCAGGCGTCGGTTGGGGCGCAATGATCGTCCTGTGGGGTGTCCTCGCGGCCTTTCTTTTTCTGCTGGGCGTTGTATTCGCGCTGAACGCAGCCGGCTCGGCCATCAGGCGTCGTCATGCCCAATCGCCGCGCGGGTTGCCCTTTGCAGTGGCCTCCGCGGGCTAGGAGGCAGGCGTGGGGGTCGGCTCAGGGGTAGGTGCCGGTTCTGGTGTCGGCGTGGGCGTAGGATTCGGCGTAGCCGTCGGCCATGGTGTGGGTGTGGACGTTGCCTCTGGCCCTGCCGGGGGCATGGGGGCGGCGAGCAGGGTCACCACTTGCGCCTCGTTGCTCGATCCGCTCTCGAAACCGTCGGCGTCTACCGTCGTGACCACGTAGTAGTAGGTTGCGTCTTCAGCGATGGCTGTATCGGCGAAGGAAGGACTGCGGCTGCTGCCGATACCTTCATACGGCCCGCCGGATGCGATGCCCTGATAGACGTTATAGTAAGCAGCATCCGCCACCAGCTGCCAGGTCAGGTCTACCGTGGGCAGGGAGTGGTGGAAGAGAGCGGTCAGGCCCGTAGGGCCGGGTGGCGGCTCACAGTTGGTGATGGTGTTGGCGCCGGCGCCGCCGTTGCACTCGTCGCTGCCGGGCCCGCCGTCGATGACGTCGTCGCCGTCGCCGCCCTTGATCTCGTCGTCGCCGGGCCCGCCGTCGATGACGTCGTCGCCGTCGCCGCCCTTGATCTCGTCGTCGCCGTCGCCGCCGTACAGATGGTCGTTGCCGTCCCCCCCGTGGATCTTATCGTTGTCAGGGCCCCCAAGGATCACGTCGTTCCCGTCGCCGCCGCCGCCCTGGAGGTCATCGTCCCCGTCACCGCCAACGACGCAGT
>JADFKG010000039.1 GCA_022565075.1 Chloroflexota bacterium
CACGTTTCCCATGGCGCAGACGGTCGCTGACGGTCTGGTGTCCGATCCGACGACCCAGGTGGGCGGCTTCGGAGGCTTCGGGCGGCCGGTCGGCGGCAACGTGATCCTCGGGGCTGGCGACGGCCCGGTGGGCAACTTGCTCGGCGAGGTTGATGTTGCCGTCTCGCCCGAAATCTTCGGCTACGCGCTGGTCATCGCGCTTGGACTGGCGCTGGTGGCAACGGTCATTCCGGCCTGGTATGTGGGCCGGGTCAAGCCCGCGGAGGTGCTTCGTTATGAGTAACGCTGCAGTCGCGACCAACGCTGGTGCGGCCGTCCTGGAAGACGTCGTCAAGCACTTCAAGAGTGGCCCCGACATCGTGCGTGCCGTCGATGGCGTCTCGGTGGCGATCCCGCGCGGCAAGCTCGTCGCGCTCAAGGGGCCCAGCGGCTGCGGGAAGAGCACGCTCCTCAACCTTCTAGGCGCGCTCGATCGCCTGGATTCCGGACGCATCACCGTTGACGGCACGGACGTTTCGGGCCTGAGCGGCGCGGCCGAAGTGGCCTACCGGCGCGACAAAGTGGGCTTCGTCTTCCAGATGTTCAACTTGATGCCCTACCTCTCGGCGATCGAGAACGTGATGCTTCCAATGGAGCTGCGCGGCGAACCGAACGCCCAGGGCCGCCGGACGCTGGCGGAGTCGCTCCTCGAGCGGGTCAAGCTGGCGCCGGACCGCCACCGCCGGCGCCCGACACGACTTTCGGGTGGAGAGCAGCAGCGGGTAGCCATCGCCCGGGCGCTGGCCAACGACCCGCCGCTCATCCTGGCAGACGAACCGACCGCGAACCTGGATTCGACCACGGGCGAACAGATCGTGCGGCTCCTGCGCGGCCTCGCCAGCGGTGACCGCACCGTCCTTATCGCCACGCACGATACTGCGATCGCCCGGCAGGCCGACCTCGTGATTACGATGCGCGACGGCAAGCTCGTGGCCCCGGGCAGCGGCTCGCCCGGCGGCTAAACGATCGCGGCTTCGTTGTAGACGCCGAAGACCTCGCGCATGACGTCGCAGCACTCCTGAAGTGTGGCGTCGGCGCTGACGGCGTCGAGCAGGAACGGCATCACGTTGTCGCCGTTACGCAGCGCACCCTCTAGCGCCTTCAGCGTGCGCGATGTCTCGCGGTCGTCGCGTGAGCGGCGGATCTCGTTGAGGCGCTCGACCTGCCGGTCGTAGCCCTGCGGATCCATGTTGAGGATCGGGATCTCAAGCGGCTCGTCCAGCACGAAGTCGTTGACGCCGACGATCGTGCGCTCGTTGACGTCGATTTCGCGCTGGTAGACGTAGGCGGCGTCCGCGATCTCGCGCTGGAAGAAGCCGTCCTCGATCGCGGGGATGACGCCGCCCAGATCGTCAACTTTGCTGAAGTAGGCGCGGGCTGCGTCCTCCGTCTCATCGGTGAGCGTCTCGACGAAATACGATCCGCCCAACGGGTCAGTCGTGTTCGCTGCGCCTGATTCGTGAGCGATCACCTGCTGCGTGCGCAGCGCGAGCCGAGCGGCCTTCTCGCTGGGCAGCGCCAGGGCTTCGTCCATTGAATTGGTGTGCAAGCTCTGCGTCCCACCCAGCACGGCGGCGAGCGCCTGGACGGCGGTGCGGATGAGGTTGACCTCCGGCTGTTGCGCCGTCAGCGAGACGCCCGCGGTCTGCGTGTGGAAGCGCATCCACCAGGAGCGCTCGTTCTTGGCGCCGAACGTCTCGCGCATCTCGTGCGCCCAGATGCGGCGCGCCGCGCGGAACTTGGCCACTTCCTCGAAGAGATCGTTGTGCGAGTTGAAGAAGAACGAGAGGCGCGGCGCGAAGTCGTCGATGTCCAGACCTCGGTCGAGGCACCAGCGGACGTACTCGAAGCCGTCGGCCAGCGTGAACGCCAGCTCCTGCACCGCCGTCGAGCCGGCCTCGCGGATGTGGTAGCCGGAGATCGAGATCGGGTTCCATTTCGGCATCTCAGACGAGCCGAACTCAATCGTGTCTACGACAAGTCGCATCGAAGGCTCGGGTGGGAAGAGGAACTCCTTCTGCGCGATGTACTCCTTGAGGATGTCGTTTTGGAGGGTGCCGGCGAGCTGCGAGCGCTTGACGCCGCGCTTCTCGGCGGCGGCGATGTACATCGCCCAGATGACGGCCGCCGGGGAGTTGATCGTCATTGAGGTTGTGATATCGGCTAGCGGCAGCCGGTCGAGCAGGATCTCCATGTCGCGCAAGGACGAGACGCCGACGCCGCACTTGCCGAACTCGCCCAGAGCCTCCGGCGCGTCGGCGTCGTAGCCGTAGAGCGTCGCCATGTCGAAGGCGATGGAGAGGCCGCTGGTGCCCTGCGAGAGCAGGTAGCGGAAGCGCTCGTTGGTCTCCTCGGCGGAGCCGAAGCCGGCGAACATGCGCATCGTCCAGAGCTTGCCGCGGTAGCCGGTTTCGTGGATGCCGCGCGTGAACGGGTACTGCCCGGGGGCGCCGAGCCGCTCGCCGTTCTTTTGGGCGTTCCGCGGCCCGTAGACGGGCTCCACCGGGACGCTTGAGGTGGTGACGAACCTTCGTTTGCGGTCGGCGTTGTCAGTGCTCATGATATGGCCTTCAAGGATAGCACCTGGGTACGTTGCCGCCCTTGCGTTTCTCTGCTGGCGTTTGCCTTCCCGGTGCCGGCCCTTGACAGAGGTGATACATTAGCTTACGCGTCTGAGCATATTAATTGGAGCATGAGACTTGACAGACGAGCCCTTCGATAACTATCTCGACCTCGTGGATGCCGCCCGCATCCTCGGTATCCACCCGCAAAGTCTGCGCCGCCTGATCAAGCAGAAGAAGGTGCCGGCCATCCTCTTCGCCGGGAAGTACCTGATCGAGCGTCACGCGCTTCAGCAGTTCAAGTCGAACTATGATCCGCGACCCGGCCGCAAGGCCATTCGCCGGCTCCTCTAGCGCGTTGCGGTCTACTCGACGCCGCGCTCAGAGCGCCGCTGCTGCAGGTAATCGATCGTCTTGCGGTACCACTGCTCGTCGATCTTTTCGCTCGCCATCAAGTAGTTGAGCATCGCCTCAAGCCCGAGGATCGAATTCAGGTTGTATCCTCGCGCCTTCAGCCGTTCGCTGGCGCCCTCCTGGCGGTCCACCAACACGAGCACGTCGCGGACGAGGAGGCCGGCGTTCGTGCGCAGGAACTCCGCCGTCTCGATGATGCCGCCGCCCGTCGTCACGAGGTCGTCGATGAGCAGCACGTGCTCGCCTTCTTCGTAGACGCCTTCGACGAAGACACGGCTGCCGTTGCGCTCTTTCGCTGGGTGGACGTAGATCATCGGCGTCGTGGTGTGCAGCGAGAAGGCCGTCGCCAGGTGCAGGCCGCCGAACGGGATGCCGCAGACGCGCTGGAACGGCTGTACCTGCGGGTGGAGCTTGGATTGCAGGGTCTGCACCTTCTCCTGCATGACGCGGGCCGCGCGCGCCAGCGCCCGAGGGTTGCTGACGAGCTTGCGCAGGTTGACGTAGACCGGAGAGTTGATCGTGGTCCGGCCCATGGTGAAGTCGCCGAACTGTACGGCGTCCACTTCGTGCAACGCCTGCGCGAGCCACTGATTTCCTACGTCTTCAGCTGTCATTGGCGGGCAAAAATAATAGGCCCCTGCCGCACGGGTTGTCCTTCGGGCGCATTCTGGGACCGTGAAAAGACAGCGCGACGATAGCACCGAGCGAGCAACGCTGTCAACAGGCGCTCGGCTGCTTCAGCGGCGCTGGTCCGGCTCGCCGTTCGTGAAGCGCGGCTTGTACGCTGGGTCCCGGCCGCTCACCTGATCGCTGTGCATGCGGTCGTGCCGGTAGTAGGAGCGCAGCCACTGCATCACCGTAAGCGTGCCGAACATCTGCTGCGTCGCCGTTCGCTCGAACTGCTCCGCCCTGATGTCGTCGATCACGGCCTCGGTCAGCGCGCGCTGGCGGCGCATCTCTGCCACGTGCTCCGCCGCGCTGTGGTCGTGGGCCTTCGTAAGGGCGATGGCCGGCGGCTCGCCGAGGACTCTGTCGACGTTCGGGTTGTCCTCGGTCAGAGCCTTCTCGACCCAGGCGCGGTAGGCCGTCTCCATTTCGCACAGGTGGGCCATCTGTTGTTTTGCGCTCCATTCGCCTTCGCCGCTGGTGGAGCGTTGGGCCTCGTCCTCGCTCATTGCGGCGAGGGCGTCGAGGAGTTTGGCGCGCTCGGCCCGCATCTTCTGCCTCAGCTCTTGTATCTGCTCATCGGTGGCCATTCGTGGCTCCTTTCGCGGCGAAGCATCGCCTTCGGCGGAGGGGCCTGTCAACCGCTACAATAGAGACAGCGATCAGTTGGCAAAAGGAGCCCCGAGATGGCAACCAAGGACCCGCGCGAGCCATTCACGCGCATCAGCGTAGACGAAGCGAAAGAGATGATGGCCGACGGCGCCGCAGTGATCGACGTCCGCGAACCTCACGAATACACTTCGGGCCACGTGCCCGGGGCGACCTTGATCCCGGTGAACAGCGTCTACAAGCGTCGCGAGGAGCTACCGAAGGATCAGGACCTGATCTTCGTCTGCGCACTCGGTCAGCGCAGCGCCCTCGGAGCGGAGATGGCCGCCGCCGCCGGCCTCACGCGCCTCTTCAACCTGGAAGGCGGCACCGAGGCCTGGATCAAGTCGGGCCAGACCGTCGAGAAGTGACGCTGCCCCGCACCATCCTCTTCGATATCGATAACACGCTGCTGTACACCGGCGGCGCCGGAGGCCACGCCATGGACCGCGCCTTCGCCGAGCTGTTCGGCGTCGACGACGGCTTCGGCAAGATCGAGTTCAGCGGGCGCACGGATCTCTTCATCCTGCAGAGCGCACTCGAGCAAGGCGAGATCGACGGCGGCCCGCAGGAGCACATGGCCGCCTTCGTCAGCGCTTACGTACGCCTGCTGCCGGAGTCGCTCCTTGAGCGCAGGGGTCACCTGATGCCGGGCTTCCCGCAGCTGCTGAACACTCTGCGCGAGTCCGGTGCGCGGCTCGGCCTGGCAACGGGTAACTTCAGCGAGGGTGCGCGCCTCAAGCTCGAGTTCTACGAGCTGGCCGGCCACTTTGCCGGAGGCGGTTTCGGCGAGGTCAGCCGCGAACGGTCGGAGGTCGTCGCGGCGGCGATCCGTGAGGTGGCAGATGGGGCGAAGCCGGGGAACGTCATGGTCGTCGGAGACACGCCCCACGACATCGCGGCCGCGCTCGCCAACGGCGCGATCGGTGTCGGAGTCGCCACCGGTAGCTACGGCGTCGAAGAGCTGCGCGAGTCCGGTGCGCAGATCACGTTCGAGGATTTCTCGGACCACGCGTCGGCGGCGGAACAGCTACTGACGTTCGAGCTGGGCGCCTAACCCGAGGCGTCCTCGCCCTGGGCCGCCGGCACCGATATGCCGAGCGCCTCCGCCTGGTACGCCACCACCGCCTCGTTGACCGCCGGGATCGATGTGGCGCCTGCCTTGATCAGCCCCTCGAGGACTCGTTGCCGGTCTGCGATCGCGTCGTCCAGCTCGTCCGGCGTCAGCCCCGCCCACTGCGCGAACGCTTCGCGGACGCCACGCTGCGGGAAGAGCCGGAACGAGTCATCGTCCCTGTCCCACTCGGCGGCGCGCGAGATACGATGGCCGTCGCCGTCTGCCTCCAGCATCGCCACTTCTGTGATGCGCCGGATGATGCCCTGCCGGCGCCCGATGAACATCGGCACGATGAACGTCAGGTGCGCGACGTGGCTTTTCGGTATCGCCAGGTCTCTTTCCAGCTGAGCGAGGACGCCGTCAACGGTGTCGGCGTGCATCGTCGTGCCCAGGCGGTAGCCTTGCGACAGCAGTTCGAACGTCTTCCGGGCGTGGTCGTCCCAGGTGTAGACGGGGATGTGGTCGCTCATCTCGTTGACCAGGAGGTACGTGGCGTACTGGGGCGATACGGGCGGCAGCGCGAACGTCTCTCCTTGGCCGCGCGTGAAGTAGATGAGCGTGTCGGGGAGGGTGAACGACATCAGCGCGCTCAGCGTCGTCGTCTTGCCGCTCGACGGTGGGTCGGCGGCGATGATCAGCGAGGCGCCGCGCTCCATCGCCACCCAGAACATCGCCGCCACCGCCGCCGACATGTTGCCGGCCATGATCAGCTCGGCGATCGACATCGGCGTCGGCGGTTCCCAGTGCCACCCCCACCAGCTCGTCGGCTGGTTCAGCGCTCGCATTTCTCGATGATACTCCACGCGCAGCCTGTCCCTGCCTCCGGTCCCCTGCTACAATGCCGCCCGTGCGCGCCGCTTTCTGTACCGCCAAGAAGACGATCGAAGTCCGCGAGACGGACGACCCACAGCCCGGACCGGGCGAGGTTCTCGTCCGCGTGCGGCAGTGCGGCATCTGCGGCACCGACCTGCACTTCTACAATGGACACCTGCCGCCGTCGCCGGACTCTCTGGGCCACGAGTTCACGGGAGAGGTCGCGGCGCTGGGCGAAGGTGTCGAGGGGTTCGCCGAGGGCGACCGCGTCGCCATCGAGCCGATACGCGCCTGCCAGACGTGCAGCTACTGTCGCAGCGGTCATTACAACCTCTGCCGCAGCCGCATCCTTCTCGGCGCCTACCATCCGGGCGGCCTCGCGGACCACATTGCCGTCCCCGTGTACACCCTCTATAAGCTTCCCGACAACGTCGACTTCGAGACCGGCGCGCTCGTCGAGCCGCTCGCGGTCTGCGTGCACGGCCTGCACATCGTTGGTCTCTGTGCCGGTGAGCGTGTGCTGGTGCTGGGCAGCGGGACGATCGGTCTCTTCTCCGTGCTCGTGGCGCGTCACTTCGGCGCTAGCGAGGTGATCGCGACGTATCGCCACGACCACCAGGGCGAGGCCGCGGAGGCGATGGGCGCGACGCGCATCCTGAAGGACAGCGAGATCGGGAGCCTGAAGCGAGGAAGCGTTGACGTCGTCGTGGAGACGGTGGGCGGCAGCGCGCCGACGCTCGGCCAGGGGCTCGGCCTGGTGCGCTTCGGTGGCCGCGTTTCAGTGCTCGGGCTGTTCACGCAACCGGTGCAGCTGGACGCGCTCTCGCTCATGCGCAACGAGATCACGGTTACCGGTGGTATCACTTACTGCCGGCCGGGTCAGCAGTCCGACTTCGACGTTGCCCTGGGCATCATCGCCGCCGATCCGGAGCGCGCGCGGCGCATCATTACGCACCGCTTCTCGCTGGACGATGCTGGCTCGGCGTTCGCCACGGCGGCGGACAAGAAGCAGGGCTCCCTCAAGGTGCACGTGCAAGTCTAGCGCCTGTCTAGCGCAGACGCGGCAGGAATGGGTTGCGGCGCAGGAACCGCGATATCACGAACGAGACCAGCGATATCACCAGCGCGCCGATGAACGCTGGCCAGAAGCCTTCGATCACGAACTTGATGCTCCACCAGTCGGACAACTGCTCCACGAGGAGCACGATCAGGGCGTTGACGATGAATACGAAGAGGCCCAGCGTGATGAGCTGCAGCGGGCAGGTCATCAGCAGGAGCACCGGCCGCACCACCGCCCGCACGACGACGTAGATGGCGGACGCCAGGAGCAACGCCTCTGTGCCGTCGATGATGAAGCGGTCGGAGTCGTAGAAGACGTTGTTCACGAACCACTCGGCGGCCAGGAAGCCGACGATCGTGATGGCCCAGCGGACGAAGACGCGGGCGATCCACGGCACTCCGCCGCGGTCCCAGGGGGGCTCGCTGTAGTCCCAGTAGTTGTAGTGAACCTGACGCAACTTGCCCGCATCTTAAGGCAATCGCGGCCGCCTCGCACGCAGCATCTCCAGCGACTGAAAGCGGTCGTCGTAGCCGCCGTTGCCCAGGGGTTGACCGTCGCGGGGGTCAGCGCACACGCTATGGCCCGGAGGGACACATGGACGCATACAAGGCCGTCACAACCAAGCGCGACACGCGCCTCTACTCCAGCGAGCCGATCGCCGACGAGGTGCTGCGTCGCGTGCTCCAGGCGGGGCGGATGGCGGGGTCGGCCAAGAACCGCGAGCCGTTCCGCTTTGTCGTCATCCGGGACAAGGAGCACATGGCGAAGCTGGCGGAGTGCGGCGACTTCGCCCAGCCGCTCGGTCCGGCCACAGCCGCCGTCGCCGTCTGCCTGGACCCCGACGGCATGGACTTCGACGCGGGCCGGGCCGCTCAGAACATGATGATCGTGGCCTGGGACGAGGGCCTCGCATCGTGCCCGCTGCGCATCCACCACGCCGACTGCGGCCGCGAAGTGCTGGGCCTGCCGGAAGGCTGGCACATCGCCATCGTCGTGGCGCTGGGCCATCCTCAGCCCGGCACGTCGATGTCGCAGGACCGCGCGCGTAAGCCGTTCGAAGAGTATGTGAGCTGGGAGCGCTTCGGACAGTCGTCTCCGTAAAGCGGGGGGCCGTAGGCGGCTGTTCGTCACTATGAGGCCGACTGGTCGACCCGACCCAGCCTGACCTTGCCTGGGATGGTTGCGTTGACAACCCGTTGTCATCAACGCTAGATTGGCTGCGAACTCCACTCAAGAAGGCGACAAAGAGACCCCATGCTGCGCATCGCTCTCCTCACACCCGTCCTGGTCGCCCTCGTTCTCCTGGCGGACGCGCCTTCCCAGACCGCGCTTGCCACCCCCACGACTACCTTCATCGTCAACACCACGGAGGACACGGATGACTTCACCTGCGATGCCATGCACTGCTCTTTCCGAGAGGCTATTGACGCAGCCAACAGCAACGTCGGTGCCGAGACGATCGCGTTCAGTATCCCGGGAAGCGATGCCGATTGTGACGGCAGCGGTGTCTGCACGATCGCCATTGTCGACCTCGGTCTGAGCATTGCCGGAGACGGCATGACCACTATCGACGGCTACACCCAGCCCGGCGCCACTGCCAACACAAACGCCTTCGGGCAGCCGATTAACGCCGCCATCAAGATCGCCCTCGACGGCAGCGCGGCGCCGTCCGCCCATGGGCTCTCTATCTTCAGCGCCGGCAACGTCGTGCGCGGGCTGTCGGTGTACGGATTCACCGGCAGCGGCATACGGGTTATTGCCGATGCCGCACAGAACAATCAGATTGAGGGCAACTTCCTCGGCGTCGATCCATCCGGGGCCTCCGGCCCTGTGGGCCTCGTTGGGATTTCACTCACCGCCCTGACCGGCGACGCCACCGGCGCAACCGGCAACACGGTCGGTGGCGCTGCCCCCTCGCAGCGCAACCTGATCTCAGCCAACCAGATCGGTCTGTCGATCGTGTTCAGTCAGAACAACACGGTGGAGGGCAACTACATCGGCACCGACACATCAGGCGCCGGCGCCCTGCCGAACACCCTCCAGGGCGTGCGCTTCTCCAACCTCGCGCTCGGCAACACGATCACTGGCAACATCATCGCCTTCAACAACAGTTTCGGGGTCGAGGTCGACGGCGCCTCCGCGGTCAACAACACGATCACCGGCAACTCGATTCACAGTAACGGTAGTTTCGGCATCGTCCTCTTCAGCGGCGGCAACGCGGACCTCGCGCCGCCCGTGGTCACAGCCGCCGGCTCCGCCTCCGGCACCGCCTGCGCCAACTGCAAGGTTGAAGTCTTCTCGGACGACGCGGGCCAGGGCCGCATCTTCGAAGGCTCGACCGACGCCAACGGCAGCGGTGACTGGAGCTTCGCTGGCGCCGTCAGCGGTCCCAACGTCACCGCCACTGCCACCGATGCTAGCGGCAACACATCCCGCTTCTCGGAGCCGTTCCCGCTTTCTGGTGGTGGTACCCCCACTCCAACCCCGTCTCCGACAGCCGGGCCGACCTCCACCCCCACGCCTACGACGACACTCCCGCCCAGTGAGACGCCCACCATAACTCCGACGCCTTCGCCTACGCCTACGCCGACTGCGGCACCCGGCCAGCAAGTGACCTGGGGCGACAGCAACTGCTCGCAGCAAGTGGATCCAGTGGACTCGCTCTTCGTGCTGCGCGGTGACGCCGGCCTGCTGACGAATACGGGCGACTGCCCGGAGATGGGTGAGAACATCCAGATTCTGCTCGCCTCGCCGCACGTCTGGGGCGATGTTGACTGCAAAGATGGTATGACGCCAGTGGACTCGCTCAAAATCCTTCGCTACGACGCGGGGCTGAGCGTGACGCAGGCGGACGGCTGCCCGACGATGGGCATCGAGGTAACTGTCGTCGAATAGCCGATAGGTGAGCTTGAGTTCGTAGGGCTGCGTACTTTGGGGACACTCGACCGTCCCGCTGGAGATAGTAGAATCCGGTGAGAAATCGACGTTTCGTAGGCTGTGCACTGAACCCCGTTGCTCGCCTGCGCTAGAATAGGCCCCACTCTCGACAGATGGAGCCCTGCCCATGACAACAACCGAACGACGCCTCGCCCCGCCTGAACGCGCCGGCGGCCAGGGACTGGACCCTAACCAGGAGGAGTCCGGCAACCGTGCGATCATCGCCCTGCTGACCGACGACAGGCACGGACCGACTGACTGGCTGGCCACCTATCGCCACGACTCAGACGGCCCAGACGGGCAAGTGGCCGGCGCGTACGAGGTGTGGTCGCTGCGCGGGATGATCCGCTTCCAGCGCTTTCTTGACGCCGACGGCGGTGGTTATGGCTACGAGGTCATCGATCAGAGCGGCGAGAACCCGATCGCGAACCAGGATCCGACCGCCGTTGCCACGATCGCCGAGGAGGTCGAGGCGTCCGCGAAGTCGGGGTTCGACGGCAGCGATCCGAACCGCGCCTTCATGTCGCCCGAGACGCTGAGCTACCCGCTCGCCTTCGAGCGCATCGCCCAGCTGTTCGATAGCCCGAACGCGCCCGACATCGTCATCAACCCGCGCTCCTACGCGTACGGCCGCCAGCCCGGTCAGCACGGCTCGGCCGACGTCGTGCAGTCGCGCGCGCTGCTCGTCTTCTCCGGCCCCGGCATCAAGGACAGGGGCACGACCGACGCTCTCTGCGCGCAGGTGGACATCGCGCCGACGCTGGCGCGGCTGCTCGGCCTGCCGCTGATCGATGGCATGGACTCCACGGGCCGCACGTCGTCAGAGCGTGGCGTCGATCCCGATGTCTACCTGCGTCGCCAGGACGGCCGCCCGCTGGATGAGATCATCGATACTAGTGAGCGGCCGGAGCGCGCGTACATCTTTCTCCTGGACGGCCTCTCCAACACAGAGCTCAAGGAGCGCCTGGAGAACGACCGCGAGTCGATCCCCAACCTCGCGCGGCTGATCGACCGCGGCCTCATGTTCAACTACGGCACGACGGTCAACTTCCCGAGCATCACCTGGCCCAGCCACAACACGCTCGGTTCCGGTGCCTGGTGCGGCCACCACGACGTCATCAATCCGTCCTACTACGTGCGCGAGACGCGCGAGACGGTGACCCCGCAGGGGCAGGTCTGGGACACCGAGAAGTTCGTGACCGGCGACGTCGAGACGCTCTTCGAGGCTGTTCACCGCGTTCACGGCAAGTGGGACGGCCGCGAAGGCGTGATCACCGCCTCAATCAACGAGCCATGCGTCAAGGGCGCCGCCCACGCCACGCTCGAGCGGCGGCTGCTGATCGAGGAGGAGAAGCTGCGCGAGATGACGCGCGTCAACCGTGAGGACACCAACCCGCGCTGGAAGGAAGAGGGACAGGAGAGCGTCCACCGCTACTCCTTTGGGGACATCCAGGGCACCGTGCAGTCGATGCTGCTCTTCGGCGCCGATGGCCAGCCGCCGCCGATGTTCACGTTCCACGAGTACGCGCTCACCGACGCCGTTGGCCACGACTACGGGCCGCACTCCGGGGCGATCCGCGACGCGCTGATCGAGACGGACAAGCGTATCGGCAAGGTACTCGATGTCATCGACGCGCGAGGCCTGTTCGACTCCACTCTCTTCGTGATCACGGCCGACCACGGCATGGCGCCGATCGACACCGACCTCGCCGCCAACCAGGTGCAGGCAGTGCTCGACGCCGGTCTGCGCGCCGTTGTCCACGCGCCGCTCGTCTACCTGCTCGACATGGATGTGACGATCGAGCACGCGAAGGACGGCCGTACGGCAACGATCACCGTCGTCGAGAACGACCCGACGAAGTCCGGCTTCGAGGACAGGCCCGCCGTATCCGGAGCGAAGGTCGAGGTGATCGGTCACAAGGGGAAGCTGGTCTCTCAGGCGACGACCGACGACTTCGGCGTCTGCGGGGTGCCGCTGCCGGTAGACGAAGACCCGGAGCACCTCGTCATCGGAATCCACCACGAGAAGTTCAACGATCGCCACCTCCGCCTCGACGGCACGAACGTCGTCGAAGACGTGCGGAAGCGGCTGTACGGATAAGGAGCGCCCCATGTCAGACGAGATCTCCGCCGCCTTCCCGTTCGAGTCGAAGTTCGCCGAGGTGCACGGCTCGAAGATGCACTACGTCGACGTTGGCGAGGGCAAGGACGTGCTGTTCCTGCACGGCAACCCGACGTCGTCTTACCTCTGGCGCAACGTCATCCCGCACGTCCAGTCGCTGGGTCGCTGCGTTGCCCCGGACCTCATCGGCATGGGCAAAAGCGATCAGCCGGACATCGACTACTCCTACTTCGACCACTACCGGCACCTTGAGGGCTTCATCGAGGCGCTGGGGCTGAAGGACGTCCTGCTCGTGATGCACGACTGGGGTGGCGGCCTCGGACTGCACTACGCTCACACGCACCAGGACAACGTGCGCGGTCTCGTCCTCATGGAGACGATCGTGAAGTCGATCTCATGGGACGACTGGCCCGAGCAGGCGAAGGCGCCGTTCGAGGGGTTCCGCACGCCTGGCGTCGGTGAGCAGATGATTCTGGAGAACAACGCCTTCGTCGAGCAGGTCCTGCCCGGCGCCATCCTGCGCACGCTCACTGACGAAGAGATGGCGTACTACCGGGCGCCGTACCCGACGCCACAGAGCCGGCGGCCAACGCTGCGCTGGCCGCGCGAGATCCCGATCGATGGCGAGCCGGCCGATGTCACGAAGGTCGTCGATGAGTACGCGACGTGGCTGACTGAGACTGCCCTGCCCAAGCTACTGATCACGGCGGAACCGGGCGCCATCATGCGCGTGACGGCCCAGTGGTGCCTCGATAACCTGTCGAACCTGACACACGTGGAGGCGGGGGCCGGCGTCCACTTCATCCAGGAAGACCGCCCGCACGAGATCGGCGAGGCGATCAGCTCCTGGATGAACGCCGAGGGCCTCAAGTAAAGCGGGTGTTGCGTGCCGATGAGCAAGCTTGAGCTGATCACCCACTTCTGCGAGTACAACGAGTAAGCTAGCGGCGCGGTTCCCAGCTGAAGAAGCGCAGGGCGAGCCCCGTCCCGACGATGCCCCAGACGGCGATCACTGCCAGGTCGCCCCACTCGAAGCCGGCGCCGGTCGTGTCCGGGTGGAACGCGGTCTGCAGGGCCGCTGCGAAATGCTTCAGCGGGAAGACGTCGCCGACGAAGGCGAGCCACGCCGGCGGGTCCTGCAGCGGGATGAACACGTTCGAGATGAACAGCAGCGGCAGGATCGTGGCGTTCGTGATCGCGGGCGCCGCGTCAGCGCTGGGGATCACGGCGGTCAGCGCCAGCCCTAGCGCGCAGAACGTCGCCGCTCCCAGC
>JADFKG010000185.1 GCA_022565075.1 Chloroflexota bacterium
TCCGGATCAGCGTGCCCGAAGCGCGGGCGGTGAACCTCGTCGAAGCTCAGACACAGGCTATCGAGATCGAGCGACGGCGCCGACAGCAGCAGCTCGTGCGCCTGGCCCGGGTACTTCATCGAGACGAACAGCTGCGTCACCGGTTTCCTCTGAGCCTCCCCGGCGATGCGTGAACCGAGGTCTCCGGCCGCCTGCTCGATACGCGCTGCGAGCCTCGTCGCCAGCCCCTTGTCGTCCTCGCTGCGGGCTTCCTCGTAGACCGGCAGCACTGCGTCGACCGCCTCGTCGGCGATCACCAGGCCGAGCGCCGACAGCAGGCCGGGATGCGGCGGCACCAGCACGCGAGAGATGCCGAACGCCATCGCCAGTTCGCAGGCGTGCAGCGGCCCGGCGCCCCCGAAGGCGACCATCGCCGCGTCGCGAGGGTCGTGCCCGCGCTCAACCGTCACTCTGCGCACCGCTCGCTCCATCTCCGCGTTCGCCACGTCGATCACCGCCGCCGCGGCGCTCTCAACGTCGCTCTCGAGTTCAACCGCCAGCTGCCCGATCGCCGCCTGCGCCGCCTCCGCGTCGATCTCCATCCGCCCGCCGAGGAAGCGCTCCGGGGTGATGCGGCGCAGCACTATCTGGGCGTCGGTCACCGTTGGCGGGCCACCCCTTCCGTACGCCGCCGGTCCCGGGTCCGCGCCCGCGCTCTCGGGCCCGACGCGCAGCGCGCCCGCCTCGTCGACATAAGCCACAGAGCCGCCGCCGGCGCCCACCGAATGCACGTCGACCGTTGGCGTGGCGATCGGCAGCCCGCCGACGAGCACGTCCCGCCGCAGCGCCACCTCGCCGTCGCAGAAGGCAACGTCGGTGGACGTCCCTCCCATATCGAACGTCAGCGCCCGCTCGTGTCCGTGTGCGGACGCCAGCGAGAACGCCGCCGTCACGCCCGCCGCCGGACCGGAAAGCACCGTCCGCACGGCGTTCGCGCACGCCGACTGCACTCCCGTAGTCGTCGCGTCGGAGAGCATCACCCGCAGCGAGACGTCCGCCGCCTCGTTCATCGCTTGCTCGAGGTGTTCCAGGTAGCGCGTCATCGCCGGCGCAACGTAGGAGCTGATCACCGTCGTGCTGGCGCGTTCGTACTCGCGAGCCTCCGGCAGCACCTCGTGCGATGCCGAGACGTAAAGGCCGTGCTCCTCGGCGATCCGCTTGAGGAGCCGCTCGTGCTCGGGCGCGAGGAACGAAAACAGCAGGCACACCGCCACACACTCCACGCCCGACGAGACGACCTCCGCCATCACCCGCCGGGCCTCCTCCTCCGTCAGCTCGCGGATGATCTCGCCCTGGGCGCTCACCCGCTCATCGGCCTCGAAGCAAAGTTCGCGGGGAACGAGCGTCTGCACCGGCGCAGGCGTCAGGCTGTACAGGTCCTCCCTCGCCCTCGCCTGCCGGCCGATCGTCAGCATGTCCCGAAAGCCCTTCGTCGTCACGAACGCCGTCCGCGCGCCGCTCCCCGTGAGGATCGTATTCGTCGCCACCGTCGACCCGTGGACCAGCTCGTCCGGCGTCAGGTCTGCTTCCTTGATGCCGGCAAGGATCGCCAGCGCCGGGTCCTCCGGCGTACTCGGTCGCTTGTGCGTCCGCACCTCGCCGTCCTCCCACAGCACCAGGTCCGTGAACGTCCCGCCGGAGTCAACGCCGAGCACCCGTGAAGCCATCGTGGCCTAAACGCTATCATAGGCACCGGAGGCGTCGAATGGCCGAGTACCGACAGTGTCCGGCACCGGTCGAGAAACGAGCGCTATTCCACCAGTGGAGGTTCCAGCATGAATCGAGAGACAGTCCTCTTCGAGCGCCGCAACGGCGTAGCGCTGCTCACGTTGAACCGGCCCGACAAACGCAACGCCTTCAACGACCGCCAGTACGACGACCTCGCCGACGCCCTGTCGGAGGCCCGCTCGGACGAAGCCATCAAGACCGCCGTCATCACCGGTGCCGCCGGCGCCTTCTCCGCCGGTCAAGACCTCGGCGAGATGAGTGACCCGCAGCAGCACGATGACGGCAGGCCCCACGGCTTCTTGCCGTTCGTCGACCAGCTCAGCACGTTCGACCTCCCACTGCTCGCCGCCGTCAACGGCGTCGGCGTCGGCATCGGCCTGACGATGCTCCTGCACTGCGATCTCGTCTACATGGCTCATTCCGCAAGGCTGCGGGCGCCCTTCGTCTCGCTCGGCCTCGTGCCCGAGGCCGGCAGCAGCCTGCTCCTGCAAGCGATCGTCGGCCCGCAGTCCGCCGCCGAGCTCCTCTACACAACAGCGTGGATCGACGCCGAACGGGCGGTGGCGCTCGGTCTCGCCGCCGCCGCCTTCCCCGACGACGAGCTGCTGGAACGCACTCTGGAACGGGCCTCCGAGATCGCCAGGCAGCCGCGCGCGGCCCTCAGGAGCACGAAACAGCTGCTGCTCGGCGTTCGCGCTGAAGCGCTAGCGGCAGCCAGGCAGCGAGAGAACCCGGCGATGGCTCAACTGATCGGCTCGCCCGCCAACGTCGAGGCGATCCGCGCCTTCCGCGAGAAGCGCCCCCCTGACTTCACCGGCCTCTGACTCCGCACCAGGGCCGAGTGCCGGGTCACAACGAGCGGGAGCCGGCCACTCGACCGGCTCCCTGTATAGCCGCGGTGGGAGGGGTAACCGCACCGCTTCTTCTGCTTACCACCCTACCCGGGAACGGCCACGCGCGGGTGTAAGCTCGCTTACTCTGCCGCTATCTCAAGCCGGCGAAGGTTCAGGAGTCGGCGTGCCCGTTGCTCTCGCGCCGTCGGCCAAAGAAGCGCCGCACTTGCCGCAGGGTGCCGCGTCCGCCTCCGACTGGGCGCCGCATGATCGACGGACCGGCGCCAGGCTTC
>JADFKG010000186.1 GCA_022565075.1 Chloroflexota bacterium
CTCTAACGTCGGCCCGGAGGGCACCGTCTGCCTCCTGCCGGAGGACCCGGACGCCTCTTGCCGCCGCATCCGCGACGCCATCGGCAAGGCTACCGGCGCCGACGTCGCCGTGATCATCAGCGACACCTTTGGCCGGCCCTGGCGCGAGGGCCACACGAACGTGGCGATCGGCATCGCCGGCATGTCCCCGTTCGTGGACTACGTGGGGCAGAAGGACTCGTTCGGCTACGAGCTGCGCGTGAGCACTCTCTGCGTCGCCGACGAACTGGCGGCGGCGGCGGAGCTCGTCCAGAACAAGCTCGACGGCGTCCCCGTCACGATCGTCCGCGGCTACGACTACCCGCGCGGCGAAGGCTCAGCGCGGGACCTCATCCGCGCCCGCGAGATGGACCTCTTCAGGTAGGGACGCCTACCAGCTGCTGGGCGTCTCCTTCTCCTTCGCCTCCGCCTGCTCCTCCTCGACGAACTGGTACGTCCCGTCGTCCAGGCGGATGATCGGCTTGCCGACGTCCGTGATCTGGCCGCGCTGATCCAGCTCGCTGCGCAGCACCGCCAGCTCCTCTTCCGTCGGCGTCTCCAGCGTCTCGATCTCCTTCGCCATCTTCGGCTCGAACGACATCTCCGCCAGCACCTGCTCCACCGTCACGAACGGCGAGACGCCGGCCAGGCGCATGTAGCGGTCCTCGTAGTCGAACGGGGCCCACGGCGTCACCACGCGCCAGGGGTCGGTGCCGCGGGGCAGGCCGGCGCGCTCGCGGGCGCCCTCCGTGCCGTCGAGATAGCCGGGCGACGAGATGAAGTCGACGCGGGGCACGAACTTGCGCTTCTGCTGGTCGGTCATCAGGATCGTCTTCCAGCACAACGATGCGATCGAGTCGGCGCCGCCGGGGCCGCCGAAGCGCCGGTGCTCGCCGTCGTAGTCGCCCGTCGCCGTCGAGTTGATGTTGCCGTAGGGGTCGACCTGCAGCGTGTTCAGGATGCCGACGTCCATCAGTCCGATCTGCGCCTGGAAGCCGATGCTGTTCATCGTCCCCCACTGCAGCGCCCGGTACGAGGCCCGCGAGCTTACCATCGTCATCAGCGGGTCCAGCGGCAGCATCGGCTCCGGATTGACGACGCCGTCCTCCGTGACGTAGACGGCTTCGGGCGCGGACAGCTTCTTGGCCAGCAGGATCGCCGCCATTGGCGAGCCGCCGCCGGCCACCCAGTACGTTCGCGCGTTTTCGATCATGCGCGCGACGAGGCAGATCTGGTGCTCGCGTTCGTTGAAGTAAGCCGCTGGTGTGCCCATGAGGTCCTCTGAAGTCGCCGCCTATCCTACAGCGGCAGTAGATAGATCGCCAGAACCGGCCAGGCGATGGAGGCGCTGAGAACCGCTGTGAAGAGCAGCGCATAGACCACGGCGACGAAGGCGTTGTCCAGCCTCACTGCCATCCGGAACGTCAGCCAGAAAATGGCGGCGGCCGGCGCCAGCAGCAGGCCCAGCACGATGGCGGCGGGCAGCAAGAACGGCGCGGCAAAAGCGATCAGGATGCGGTTGGTTATGCTCACGATACGCCGCCCATTCTAAACCGAATAGCCTTCCTTGATCGTCGCCCGGCCCGTGATCTCGCGGATACGCTGGTAGCCGACGAGCTTGTCCATCATCTCGGTGTGGCTGGCGACCCCGTAGATGTACTTGTCCAGGTACTGCGGGATCCAGCCGCGCATCGTCGCGCCCACGACCTCGATCACGTGGCCCACGTCGCTGGCGTAGCGGCCCTGCATCTCGCCCGGGTAGGCCCCGAACGGCGTGTGCACCACCGCGTCGACCGCGTAGTAGGGGATCGACGTCCGCGCCGGGTCGCGCTTGATCTCCTCCGTGTCCACGATCTCCTCGGTCGAGATGATGACCTTCTTCGAGGCGTAGGCCGACTCGACGTGCGAGATGCCGGTGCCGAAGATGCGCGCGTTGCCGTAGATGTCGGCCTGGTGCGCGTGGATCAGCGCCACGTCCGGGTTGAGCGCCGGCACCAGCGTGATCGGCTGGCCCGTGTACGGGTCCTCGATCAGCTTCGCGCCGGAGTACTGGAAGCCGTCGGTGCCGCCGAACGAGCGGACGGGGATGAACGGCAGGCCCATCGCGCCGGCCATGATCCTGTTCGACATAACTACGTTCGAGTACTCGTACGCCTTCACCCGGCCCTCGCGGATCGCCTCTTCGACGACGGGGCCGAAGAGGAAGAAGCCGACGTCCAGCTTCGAGACGCAGCCCGCGCCGACGAGCAGCGCCGCCGCCACCCACGTGAACTTAGCGCCCAGCCAGAGGTCCTCCTTCTTCTGCCGGATCACCTCGCGGATGAGGGAGGAGGGGCCGCGCTGCAGGTAGTTGCACTCGTAGACGAGGTAGTCGCCGTTCGCGACGAACTTCTCGACCGCCTCCTTCTCCGACATCAGCTTCGAGACCATCGCCCGCTGCTTGTGGTCGCGCACGTACTCGCGGTAGCCGTCCGGGTCGACCTTGAGGTACTCACCCTTGCCCTCGGCGAGGATCTTCAGTTGGGGCATTTCGTTCCACCTTCCGGAATCGTTGTCGTTCTCACAGCCGGATCTCTCCTTCCACCACCGTCACCGCCTGGCCGCCGATCTCCACGCGCTCGTCCTCGCGGACGCGGACGTGGACGCGGCCGTCTCGTCCCAGCTCCAGGCCCTGGCTGGCCGTGTACGAGCGGCCGCTGCGGTCCAGCAGGCCGTAGCGCGCCAGGTACGTCGGCAGCGCGGCGTTGGCGCTGCCGGTCACCGGGTCCTCTGGCACGCCGAAGAACGGAGCGAAGCAGCGGATGCGCACCGCCGG
>JADFKG010000040.1 GCA_022565075.1 Chloroflexota bacterium
CCATCGCCACCGTCTCCTCCGGCGCAACGCCCAGCTCCTGGCAGACGCGGCGCAGCGCGTTCGCCTTCTCCGCTTCCGGGTTGGCGAGCACGACGTAGTGCGGCAGGCCCACCGGCGTGTTAAACGAGAACCGGACGCGATCGCCGTACTTCGGCACGAAACGCTCGCTCACCTCGCGCACCGCATCCTCCTGCCAGACCTGGACGGTGATCGGCGTCCCCTCGTCGAGGTGATCGGACTGTCGTTCGGCCACTCGCAGGCCACCGGGGAGCCTTTCGGGAATGATGCCGGGGCGCATCTTCATGTAGGTCACGTCGCCCAGGGTGGTGAACATCTCCCAACCGTGGTCGTCGCCCCAGGTCACGACCTCTCGCGCCGCCTCGGTGTCCAGCGGCAGATGCAGTATCGTTCGGCCGTCCTGGTGGCGGACCTCAGCGCCGTTGGAGCAGATGATCGGCTCCGTCAGGCCGAGGCGGTCCGACGTGCGCTTGGCGAGCCCGAACCAACGCGAGGTGGCGATCACGACGGCGACGCCGGCCTCGCGGGCCCTGGCGATCGCCTCGGTATTTCCTTCGGAGAGCTTCATCGCCGAATTGAGCAGAGTGCCGTCGAGGTCAACGGCGAGGAGCTTGTAGCGGGGCATGGCGTAAGGTTGGCCACTAACGCGCGCCGCGTCAAGTCTGTCAGAAGCCGAGCTTCAGGTCGCGCAGGCTCTTGTGGCCATCGCGGGCGATGATGATGTGGTCGAGGACCTCGACGCCGAGGAGCTTGCCCGCGTCGACGAGCTGCTTCGTCAGCGCGGCGTCTTCGGCGCTCGGCGTCGGGTCGCCTGACGGATGATTGTGCACGACGATGATGCTGGGGCAGCCCTCGCGGACGGCATCGCTGAAGACCTCCGCCACACGAACTAGCGCGCTCGACACGTTGCCGCGGTAGACCTCGCGCACGCTGAGCACTTCGTTGCGCGTGCTGAGGAGGATGACTCTCAGCTGCTCGCGGTCAAGGAGGGCCATCTCCGCGAAGAGGAGCGCGTAGACGTCCTCGGGCGAACGGATGATGCGGCGCTCCGGCGGCCGAGCGTGGACGGTACGCTTGCCCAGCTCCACCGCGGCGATCAGCTGTGCGGCCTTCGCCTCGCCCATCGCGCGCTGGGCGCACAGCTCGCCGAAGCCGGCAGCGCCCAGCCCGCGAAGCCCCTCGAACTTCGCGAGAATCCGCTGAGCGACGGCGACGACGTTCTCGCCGTTCGTTCCGGTGCGCAGGAGGATGGCGATGAGCTCGGCGTTGGTGAGCGATTCGGGGCCGCGCATACGCAGACGCTCGCGGGGGCGCTCGTCGGCGGGCATGTCGCGGATGAGAGGGCGGTGCTCGGCGGTCTGCGTCACGTTGCGAGCTTAGGCGCACCTCAGGCCCAGCCGGAAGCCGCGAGTGTCACCCGGGGAGAGAGGTCGCGCCGAGACGCCGCTGGCCCGAGAGCCGCCCTCAGGAAACGAGCGTTTGCAGCGAAGCGAGCGTTTCGGAGACACGCCGCCAGGCGGTTTCGACGAACGCGGCGCGGCGCTCAGGATTAGGTGCGACTTCGTCGGCCTCGCGCCAGAGCTCGGCCTCGAGTGGGGCGAAGGCGGCGCGGATGGGGGCGAGAGCGGAGGAGTCGGCCTCGACGCGATCGCGCAGGGCGGCGAAGGCGCGCCAGGCGGCGGGATCGGCGAGGGCGGCGGGGACGGCGTCCGGCGGAAAGACCGGAACGAAGACGCTGACACATGGGCTGCCGGGTGCGACCCAGGCCCGCAACGGTGCGCCGAGGTCGGCAGGCAGGTCGGCGATGATGGAGGAGGTCGTGTTCTGGAAGCCGCGGATGTGCATGCAGACGCTGACGCCGGTGCCGTCGGGCCTGTACTCGCCGGGCAGCGCCGAGGGTGCCGGGTGCGGCTCGCCCGGTGCGCCCCAGGGCCCGTCGCCGTGGTCCCGCAGGTGCGCGGCGAGAGCCGCCGCTGTGAGGCCGGCGGCCGGCGCGGCGGCGAGGCAGGCACGGCTGGCGGCGAGCCGGACGTCGGCGTGGGCGGTCGGCGCGTCCGGGTGGCGGAAGCGATCCCAGTCGGTCCCGGCGGCGATGTCGGGCGAGGCGCGGGTCCACTCGTCGCGGATGGTGAGCCGGTTCGAGATGGCGGCGGTCTCTCCAACGGGAGCGGCGACCCAGCTGCGTCCGCTCGTCTCAAGCACCCAGGCCGCCTGCGGGTCGGCGATGATGAACGAGGAGAAGTACGACTCACCGGTTGTCTGGTCGCAGACGCCGCCCTGGCCGTGCTCCGCCAGGAGGGACGTCATCACCTCGAGGGCCTCGCCGGCGGTGGCGCCGCGTTCGAGGCCCAGGCGCACGAGGTCCATGCCGATGAGCGCCTCCGGCTCCCGCGCCGGATCGAGCGTCGTCCAGGTCTTCTCGTTGCCGATGGCGACGCGGTGTTCGTTGACGCCGTGCTCCAGCCCCCAGAGCCAGTCCGGCCGCGCTCCGGTGAGAGCGCAGGCGCTCGCATCCGGCATCTCGACGTACGTGGTGCGCAGCGTGTCGCTGCCGGAACGAGGCGCCAGGGCTTCGATCAACTGGACTTCAGTGGACGGCCGGTCAGAGTTCTTGGCGAAGAGGGTGCCGGCAGGCCTGACGGCGCAGAGTATGTCGCACACGGCCGCAGTCTACTCGGGAATGATGAGTGTGATACCGAGTGGAAGGACGTCGTCCACGCTGTAGCCGTTGGTCGAGGCCAGCGTCTCCACATCGACACCGAAGAGCCCCGCGATGCCGCTCCAGGTGTCGCCGGCCGCCACGACGTGCTCGATCGGCGCGGGCGTAGGAGTTACGGTCGGCACGGGCGTCGGCGTCACGGTCGGTTCGGGTGAGCCGTCAGGGGAGGCAGCGCCGCTGCCCGTCGGCGTCGGTGTCAGCGTCTCGCCGGTGTCAGGCGTCAGGCCGGGCGTGAAGTCGGGCGTGGCGTCAGGCTCCAGGACGACGCCGCCGCCATCGCCGGGCAGGTCCGGCGGCCGCAGGAGCAGCCAGAGCGCCAGGACGCTGGCGCCGAGGAGGGCGAAGAGGGCGATGCGGAAGGTGCTGGAGGAAGGCGCGGCGACGACGGGGTCCAGGCAGGCCGCGCAGAGGTCAGCGCCGTGGTCGGGGCAGTAGTTCTTGCCACAACGCGAGCAGGGGGAGGTATCCTGCCGTTCGCACGCGTAGCATCGCATCCCAAGTACCAAACGCCGGACCGGGGCTACGGGTTCGCGCCGCGCCCGGCCCAGCTATCATATCCCGCTATTCGAGGTCGACGGTAGCGCCGGCTTCCTGGAGCTTCTTCTGCGCCGCCTCGGCGTCAGGCTTGCCGATGGCTTCTTTGACGGTCACCGGTGCGCTCTCGACCAGGTCCTTCGCCTCCTTGAGGCCCAGCGAGGTTACCTCGCGGACGGCCTTGATGACGTTGATCTTGTTGGCGCCGTGGTCCTTGAGGATGACGTTGAACTCGGTCTTCTCCTCCACAGGTGCGTCGGCAGCACCGTCACCAGCAGCAGCGCCCGGCGCGGCGGCAACGGCGACCGGCGCGGCGGCGGTGATGCCAAACTCGTCCGTGATCTTCTCGTTGAGGTCTCGCAGCTCCAGGATCGTCATGTCCTTGATGATGTTCAGGACCTCGTCAATCTTGCTGTCAGCCTTGGCCATGATGTTTGTTCCTCCTTGCGATTAGTTGTGCCGGCCGGCGGCCGGGTGTTGTTATGCTGCTTCGCTCTCCAGCTGACGTGCCCGAGCCTCGAGGAGGCCCGGCAGCTGCTGCAGGAGAGCCTGCAGGAGTTGCGAGAACTCCCGCGGCGGACTGTCCATGAGGGCGACGAAGTTCACCAGCGGGCTCTCGATCATGCCCATGAACTGGGCGATGAGCACAGGCCGCGGCGGGATCTTCGTCAGGTCTTTCACGGCGTCCGCGGTGAGAAGGGTGCCGTCCAGGAAGCCACCGCCGACCTTGAAGGCGGCCGGCGCCTCGCGGGCGTAGTCGGCGATCGCCTTCGCCGCCTCCACGATGTCGTCGTAGGAGATGGCGAGCGCCGTGGGGCCGTCTGCGAGTTCGTATACCTCAGGCGCGCCGGCCGCTTCGGCGGCCAGCTTGAGGAGCGAGTTCTTGATCACCCGAAACTCCAGGCCGCCTTCGCGCAGCTTGCGCCGCAGAAACTGCATCTCCGGGACGCTCAGGCCACGGTAGCGGGCGCCGATAACGATCGTGGAGCGCTCGATGCGATCCTTGATGTCGGCTACCTGATCGATCTTATGTTGTGTGGGCAATAGGCCCTCCGTTTTCCGCCGGGCGTTGGGCCCGGGTTGACTCGCGCGCAAAGAAAAAGCCCCCTGCCGCAGCAAGGGACGTCGCCCGAAACCGTCAGGCTTGTGGCCTGGCCCGGTTCGACCTCTCCTCGGCGGGCTCTCCCGGGGGAGACTTAACCCTTGCGGGACCTGCTGTCTGCGGTGAGACGTGCGCTATTGGGTTGGCACGCGAAGCATTGTACGGCGCTCCACAGTTTGGTTCAAGCTTAGTTGTCGGCGGCGGCGGTCGCGCCGACCGCGCCGGGATCCATGCGGATGCCGGGGCTCATGGTGGTCGTCAAGGTCAGCGTGCGGATGTAGTGGCCTTTGGAGCCGGCGGGCTTCTCGCGCCGGATGGCATCGAGCAGCGAGGCCAGGTTCTCGCCGAGCGCTTCCTCCGAGAAGCTGATCTTGCCGACCGACACGTGCACGAGGCTCGTGCGGTCCGTCCGGAACTCCACGCGTCCCTGCTTGGCGTCCTTGATCGCCCGTGGCAGGTCTTCACCGTTGACTACGGTGTTCGTGCGCGGGTTCGGCATCAGCCCACGCGGGCCAAGGACACGGCCGAGCTTACCGACCTTGCCCATCATATCTTTCGTGGCGAGTGCAACATCGAAGCCCAGGTAGCCGTCCGCCACCTTCTTGACGAGCGCGTCGCCGCCCACCTCGTCGGCGTCCGCTTCCTCCGCCAGGCGAGCTGCTTCACCCTCGGCGAAGACGAGAACGTGCTGGCTCTTGCCGAGGCCGTTGGGCAGGACGATCGTGCCGCGCAGCTGCTGGTCGGCGTGACGCGTGTCGAGGCCGGTGCGGATGTGCAGTTCGACGGTCTCGTCGAAGTTGGCGGAGGCGATCTCTTTGAGTAGAGCGATCGCCTCACCCGCCGGGTACTCCTTGTTTTCGTCGACTTTCTCGGCGGCGTCCCGATACTTCTTTCCGTGCTTAGCCATCTGTCTTCTCCGGATAATCGACGCCCATGCTGCGGCAGGTGCCTTCCACCATGCGCATGGCCGCATCTACGTCGTTGGCGTTGAGATCCTTCATTTTGGTCTCGGCGATCTGGCGAACCTGGTCGCGCGTGATCATGCCGACTTTTTCGCGCTTCTGCGTGGGGCTGCCCTTTTCGATGCCGATCGCCTTGCGGATCAGGTCGGAGGCGGGCGGCGTCTTGAGGACGAAGGTGAATGAGCGGTCTTCGAAGACGCTGATCTCGACCGGGATGATGGCGCCGGACTGGCTGGAGGTGCGCTCGTTGTATTCTTTGACGAAGCCCATGATGTTGGCGCCGTGCTGGCCCAACGCGGGGCCCACCGGCGGCGCAGGCGTTGCCTGACCTGCTGGCAGCTGAAGCTTGATGACGGCGCGGATTTTCTTAGCCATAACAGTACGCTCTTCCGGTCATGAGATAGTATCGTATCCCGGCGCGGCGAGCTCTCCTACAGGCGCTCCACCTGCAGGAAATCGAGCTCGACGGGCGTCTCCCTCCCAAAGATCGAGACGGAGACTTTCACCTTGCCCTTTTCCGGGTTGATGTCTTCGACGGTGCCCACGAAGTCGGAGAACGGCCCGTCGACGACGCGAACGCTCTGACCGACGCCGAATCCGACCTTAACCACCGGCTCCTCCGCCTTCATCTGGCGAATGATCGACTGGACCTCCGCCTTGGCGAGCGGTGTGGGCGCGGTGCCGGAACCGACGAAGCCGGTCACGCCGGGCGAGTTGCGCACGACGGTCCAGGCCTTGCTGGACAGCACCTTGTCGGCCTCGCTGGCTTTCGGGTTTTCCTGCTGCAGCGTAATCATCTGGACGAGGACGTAGCCGGGGAAGATCTTGCGGGGCACTGTCCGGCGCTGGCCGTCGCGGATCTCGATCTCCTCGACTGAGGGAACGATGACGCGGTAGACGAGGTCCTCGGCGTCCATGGACTTGATGCGCTGGTCGAGGTTCGTCTTGACCTTGTCTTCATAGCCGGAATACGTGTGGATGACGTACCAGGACTGGCCGTCCCGGAACATCTCCTCTTCGGTTATCTCCAGACGAGGGACCTTGCTTTCCGAGGCGTCCTCGTCCTCAACGACGATCTGAACTGCGCTTTTTCGTTTCTTAGCCATTACCGCAACCTTACCTAGTTGAGCAACGCCTCGTCGATGAGCCAGCCGAAGCCGAGGTCGATCGCACCGAGGATCGCGCCGAGGATAAGAGTCACGATTACGACGACGACCGTCAGGTGGATGACGTCGGGGCGGGACGGCCAGACCACTTTGCGCAACTCCGTGATGACGTCGATGATGATCTGCGGGCGCCAGGAAAGAATCCCGCCACCGCCAGCTGAAGACGGCCGGCTGGGCCCCGTGCTTGGCAGCGCCCGCTTGGCAGCGCCCCGCTTGGGCTTGGGCTCGCGTGTCTGCTGGCGCCGGAGCGCGCGGTTACTCACCTAGCGGGCCTCCTTGAACAGGCGGTGGCCACGACAGCGTGGGCAGTATTTGCGCAGCTCCAAGCGATCCGGATCGTTAAGCCGGTTCTTGACCGTCGTGTACGGACGCATGCGGCAGTCCGGGCACGCGAGGTCGATCGGTAGGCGGTTATCCTTCTTGGCCATCTATCTCCAGCTTACTTCAGGATCTTCGTCAGCACACCGGCACCGACGGTGCGTCCCCCTTCGCGAATCGCGAAGTGCACGCCCTCCTCCAGCGCAACAGGTGTGATCAGGTCCACTATCATCTTGATGTTGTCGCCGGGCATCACCATCTCCACGCCTTCGGGGAGCTTGATGCTGCCGGTGACGTCGGTCGTGCGGATGTAGAACTGCGGGCGGTAGCCGTTGAAGAACGGCGTGTGGCGGCCGCCCTCTTCCTTGCTCAGGCAGTAGACCTCCGCCTCGAAGTCGGTGTGCGGCGTGATGGAGCCGGGGTGTGACAGCACCTGTCCGCGCTCGACGTCGTCGCGCTCCATGCCGCGGAGGAGGCAGCCGACGTTGTCGCCGGCCTCGCCCTGGTCCATCGTCTTCTGGAACATCTCAACGCCGGTGCAGACGGTCTTGCGGGTTTCGCCGAAGCCGACGATCTCGATCTCTTCGCCCGACTTGACGATGCCGCGCTCGATGCGGCCGGTGACGACGGTGCCACGGCCCTTGATGCCGAAGACGTCTTCAACGGGCATGAGGAACGGCTTATCGCGTGCCCGTTCCGGCTCCGGGATGAAGTTGTCGATGGCGTCCATGAGCTCCCAGATCGGCTTGTACTCCTCGGCGTCCGCGTCGGTGGATTCGCTTTCGAGGGCCTTGAGGGCGCTGCCGCGGATGATGGGGGTGTCGTCGCCCGGGAAGTCGTACTTGTCCAGGAGTTCGCGGATCTCAAGCTCGACGAGGTCGAGGAGCTCCGGGTCTTCCATCATGTCCACCTTGTTGAGGAAGACGACCATGGCGGGCACTTCCACCTGGCGGGCCAGGAGGACGTGCTCTCGCGTCTGGGGCATGGGGCCGTCGTTGGCAGCGACGACCAGGATGGCGCCGTCCATCTGGGCGGCGCCGGTGATCATGTTCTTGATGTAGTCGGCGTGGCCGGGACAGTCGATGTGGGCGTAGTGCCGCTTGTCGGTCTCATACTCGACGTGCGCGATGGCGATGGTGATACCGCGCTCGCGCTCTTCCGGCGCCTTGTCGATGCTGAAGAAGTCACGAAATTCGGCCTGCTGCTTCAGCGCCATAACTTTGGTCATGGCGGCGGTCAGCGTGGTCTTGCCGTGGTCGATGTGACCGATCGTTCCGACGTTGAGGTGCGGCTTCGTTCGTATGAACTTTTTCTTGGCCATCCTGTGGCTTCCTCCTAATTGAATCGGCTCGCGCAATCCTGTCAGCTATTAGCCGACGGAACTATGATAGCGCGGCGGTATGATACAGGAAACCGGCGCATTTCGCGCGGTTGCCTGCGCTTATTTAGTTTTCCGGGCGCTGGAGCCCACGACCGGACTCGAACCGGTGACCCCGTTCTTACCAAGAACGTGCTCTACCAACTGAGCTACGTGGGCCCGCCGTTCTCCCTCGTTTCTGGTGGCGGGGGCAGGATTCGAACCTGCGTAGCCCTTAAGGGCGCCGAGTTTACAGCCCGGTGCAATTGACCGCTCTGCCACCCCGCCGTTTCTCGACGGAACATGGAGCCTGGAGCGGAGTCATGGAACCCGCGTTCCTGTTCCCGTTCCGTGTCCCATTTCCCTGGAGCCGAAGGCGGGAATCGAACCCACAACCTAGCGATTACAAATCGCTTGCGCTACCATTGCGCCACTTCGGCCTGCGTTTCCGCCGGACGCCAAAAAAATTCGCCCCACAGGGAGGCAAATTCAGTATATGCGTCCCCGTAGCGGGCAGTCAAGGATTCACGCCTCACGGAGCAGCGCCACGGCGACCGCCGCGATCGCCTCGCCGCGTCCTATATCGCCGATTCCCTCGTTCGTGGTCGCCTTTACGCTGACCGCGGCCTCGGAGACGCCGATCAGCTCCGCCATTCGGGCGCGCATCGCCACCACGTGCGGCGCCAGGCGCGGCTTTTCGGCGATGACGGTAACGTCGATGTTTTCGACGGCGTATGCAGCGTCTCGCACCAGCGCCAGCGTCCTCTCCAGCAGCACGGAGCCGTGGGCGTCCTTCCACCTGGCCTCGTCCGCCGGGAAGTGCGTTCCTATGTCGCCCAGGGCGGCGGCACCGAGCAGCGCGTCGATGACGGCGTGCAGCACGACGTCGGCGTCGGAGTGTCCCGCCAGGCCTGTCTCGCCGGGAAGTGTGACGCCGCCGAGGACGAGCGTGCGTCCGGGGCCGAAGCGGTGGATGTCGTAGCCGATTCCGATTCGCATCAGACGACTGCCCATCCGAACTCGGGCGCGAGGCGACGGATCTCCGCGTCAAGAGCGCGCATCATGATCACGTCAAATCGCAGGCGCTCGGCGATGCGCTCAGCGCCCTCCTCCGGGAGACGCCCCTCGTAGAAGGCCGCGTCCGGACACCAGTTGAGGACAGCCATGAAGCCGAGCGACCCGCGCTCCTCGTCAGTGAGCGGCGTCCGTGTCTCGTAGCCATTGAGGAAGGCGCGGCAGAAGTCATCACGGATGACCCTGGAGCCGCGCTTCTCGCGTCCGAAGTTGAAGAAGCCACGCGCGACGTCGAAGACGCGCGGGCCCGGGGTGACGAAGTCGAAGTCGAAGAGACCGACCATCTCATCGTCGCGGAAGAGCATGTTCCGGCCGTGATAGTCGCAGTGGAGCCAGGCGCGCGGCAAGGCCGCGGAGCGGTCGTTTGGCCAAGTCGCGGCGGCGCGGCGGCGCCAGTCGCTGAAGAACCCGAGGTCACCGGCGTACTCGGGTCCCGGGAAGAGGCGGCCGAGGTGCTCCGCGTGCTTCTCGCCCAGCACGGAGTTGCTCCATGTGTGGCTGGAAGGCGGCGCGTCGAGGGCCGAAAAGTCGACTTCGCCCGCTGTCACGTGAGCAACGGGGCCATCGTATCCGACCGTGATCTCGTGGAACTCCGCCAGGCGGCGGCCGGCCTCAGCAGCCTGCGGCAGGCGCGTGAAGTCGAACTCTTGGCCCTCGACGACGAGGAAGAGAGCCCACGGCATGCCCGCGAACGTTAGAAACGGCTCGCCGTCCGCCGTCCCGATCACTTCCGCCGTCGGGTAGCCCTGCTCCCGCAGGTAATCCTGGAACCGCAACTGGAAAAGCACGCGCTCGGGATCGCGGACGCGCCGGTAAGCGCGCAGGATGTACCTTCCGCCACCGCTGTCAGTGACGAGCCAATTATCGTTGACGATCCCGGAGGAGAGCTTCTCGGTAACGCGCGGCGTGTCAATGGCGTAACGGCTGAGCACATCGGTCAGATCGGGTGCGCGCAACTCGGTCATCCCAGGTAAGCTTCGGCCAGCATAAGGTCCTCTGCCGTGGTGATCTTGACGTTGCGGCTGCTGCCCTCAAACGTCGCTACGGAATGGCCGAGCGACTCCACCATCGCCGCGTCGTCCGTGACGTCGGCGGCGACCTCGTCGTGCGCGCGGACGAGGAGATCGTAGCGAACAACCTGAGGCGTCTGGACGGCGACCAGGCGCGATCGGTCCAGCGTGCGCGTGATGGCTCCCGTCTCATCGATCTCTTTGATCGTGTCGGCCAGCGGCAGGACAGGTACGGCGGCCCCGGTCGCGCGGGCTGCCTCGAACCCGCGCGAGATCATGCCCGGCCGCACGAGCGGACGACCACCGTCGTGCACGGCGACCCAGTCGCACGGGCCCAGCGCGGCCAGCCCGCACTTCACAGAGTCCTGCCGCCGCCGGCCGCCGGTGCAGACCGCGACTACTTTGGAGAAGCCCTCTTCGGCCACGAGGGCCTGCCCCCGCTCCAGATTCGCCTCGGAGACGACTAGCACGACACGATCGATCGGTTCGCAACTCTCGAAGGCGGCAACGGTGTGCGCCAGCAGTGGCCGGCCGGCGACGACTGAGAAGAGTTTGTCGGCGCCGCGCATTCGCATCCCCGCACCGGCGGCGACGATGATCCCCGCGCAGACTTCAGACATACGCCGCCACTATAGCGCAGCGCCCGTCGACTGCGCCGCTTCACGCCAGGCTGCTGAACACGGTGACGCCGGCGCTCGCCAGGCCGGCAAGCCACATATTCTTGATGGTCTTGCCGGCAAGGACGGAGAAGAAGAACCTGCGCATCGGCATCTGCACGGCGCCGGCGGTCAGTCCGACGAGGTCGAACGCCGGGTTGGGAATCGTAGACATGACGAACAGCGTCAGCGCGCCCCGGCGCTCCATCCAGCGCTTGATACGAGCGTATGATGGGCGGTCTTCGATGAAGACGCGGCCGCCGTAGCCCGCAGCGTAGCCGGAGAACTCACCGATCGCCTCGCCCAGGCCAGCCACGATGCCGACCCAGAACCAGGCCGGAACGCCGAGGAAGTCGTTGAGCAACGCGCCGCCGCCGAGGACGCTGACCACGGCCGGCGACGGGAGCAGGATCGAAGCGGCGCCAACGAGGCTGATGATGAAGACGCCGAAGTAGCCGTAGCTGGCCAGGTTGGAGACGTCGGTGCTGAAGTAGAAGAAGCCGATGGCGAAGAGCGTGAGCATTAAGGCGACGCCCACCAGCAGCGTGTACTCCAGGCGCCAGCGGAACCGCCCCGCTACTTCCAGGACCTGGGACGGCTCCAACTCCTCCCCGCCTTCGCGGACGACGGCCTGTGCGCGCCCGGCCTGGTCTGTCATCGCCTGACAGTCCAGGAAAGGGCGAGAGCGGGCTCTCTCGCCCTGTATCGGGTCATAACCAACGCCTCTCCTATCGCGAACGCGTGTGAGCCCACCGCAGCGGGGATACGGCGTTCATTCGATTCTGGCACCGCTCGCCAGGAGCGCCGCCGTTCGTCGTTCGCCTATGTCAACGCCCAGGCGGCGTCATGGTTACGTGGCGGCGCGACCCGGCCCGCCAACTAGGGGTAGATGCCGCGTATCAACGTCGCTTCGACGACGCGGCCTACACCCAGCGCCATCGCCGCCTGGCGCATCGTCACTCCGTCGCGCTCCGCCGCCGCCGCGACTTCGCGATAGGCGCGCGTGATCACTTTTCTCAGCCGATCGTTGACCTCGTCCTCTTCCCAGAAATAGAACTGAAGGTCTTGCACCCATTCGAAGTACGAAACGATGACGCCGCCCGCGTTGGCCAGGATGTCCGGCACGATCGTCACGCCCCGCTCTTCCAGGATGCGGTCCGCCCCGGGGGTAGTGGGACCGTTGGCGCCTTCGACGATGAACCGCGCCCGCACGTCGCCGGCGTTCTGGGACGTGATCTGCCCTTCCAGCGCCGCCGGGATGAGGAAGTCGACTGGCAGGCCGAGAACCTCCGCGTTCGTGATCTTGTCCACGCCGCTGCACTCGACGAGCGGCTTCGCCTTACGGTGTTCGACGAGCGAGTCGACGTCGAGGCCGCCGCCGTCGTAGACGCCGCCGGAACGGTCGCTTACCGCGACGACCCTGGCACCGGCGCGCCGCAGCAGATTGGCAGCGACGCTGCCGACGTTTCCGAACCCCTGGATGGCCACGGTCGATCCCTCCAGGTTGATGCTCTCCTGTTTGCACAGCTCTTCGATGACGAAGAGGACGCCCCGGCCCGTCGCCTCCACGCGGCCCAGCGTGCCACCCACGGCAACGGGCTTGCCGGTAACCACGCCGGTGACGGTGTGGCCCTTGTGCATGCTGATCGTGTCCATGATCCAGGCCATGATCTGCGGGTTCGTACCCATGTCGGGCGCCGGAATGTCCTCTGACTGGCCGATGATGATGCTGATCTCCGTGGCGTAGCGGCGCGTGAGGTCTTCCAGCTCGGCAGCGGATAGCGCGCGCGGGTCCACCATGACGCCGCCCTTGGCGCCGCCGAAGGGGAGTTTGACGACGGCCGCCTTCCAGGTCATCCACATCGCCAGGGCACGCATCTCGTCCAGCGAGACGTGCGGGCTGTAGCGCAGGCCACCCTTGGCAGGGCCGCGGGCGATGTTGTGCTGTACGCGATAACCGCAGAAGACCTGGATCGACCCGTCATCCATGTTCACGGGGAAGTTGACTGAGAGTTCGCGCTTGCTGACGCGGAGGACGCCCCGGACGTCGTCATCCAGATGCAGACGGTCGGCCGCGTCGTCGAACTGGGAGAGGGCCGTACTGAGGGCGTCGTTTTTCACTGTGGCAGCCCTCTGGTCATTGTCTGATTTTGCCATTCGGTCCGGCCCTGAGGACATTATAGGCCCGCCAGTGGCAGGCGGCGCGCG
>JADFKG010000187.1 GCA_022565075.1 Chloroflexota bacterium
ACCGACGCTGGCTCGAAGGACAGTACGCGAAGGCCGTCGAGAAGCGCGGCGAGCGCTCCGACACGGACTTCCACACCAGCTCGACGCCCGTCGCCCCGCTCTACACGCCTGCCGACGTCGAGGGCGCCGACTACAACGCCGACGTCGGCTACCCCGGCGAGTACCCTTACACGCGCGGCGTCCAACCGACAGGGTATCGGGGCCGCCTCTGGTCGATCCGGCAGTACGCCGGTTTCGGCACGCCGGCCGAGACCAACGAGCGCTTCAAGTTCCTGCTCAAGGAGGGCCAGTCCGGCCTCTCCGTCGCCTTCGACCTGCCGACCCAGCTCGGCTACGACTCCGGCAGCGAATTCGCTCTCGGCGAAGTGGGCAAGGTCGGCGTCGCCATCGACACCCTCGCCGACATGGAGACGATGTTCGATGGCATCCCGCTCGACCAGATCAGCACCTCGATGACGATCAACGCCCCGGCGCCGATCCTCGTCGCCATGTACGCCGTCGTCGGGCAGAAGCAGGGCGTCGCCCAGGACCGCATCGCCGGCACCGCCCAGAACGACGTCCTCAAGGAGTACGTCGCCCGCGGCACCTACATCTACCCGCCGAAGCCGTCCCTGCGTCTCGCTGCCGACCTCATGGCCCACTGCGCGCGGGAGCTTCCCCGCTTCAACGCCATCAGCATCAGCGGCTACCACATGCGCGACGCCGGCTGCACCGCTGCGCAGGAGATCGCCTTCACGTTCGCCAACGCCATTACCTACGTCGGGGCCGCGATCGAACGCGGCGTCAGCGCCGACGATATCGGTCCGCGCATCTCCTGGATCTTCAACACCCAGAACAACTTCCTCGAGGAAGTCGCCAAGTATCGCACCCTGCGCCGCATGTGGGCGCGCATCATGAAGGAGCGCTTCGGCGCCACAGACCCCCGCTCGATGATGCTGCGCACGCACGTCCAGACGGGCGGCGCCACACTCACAGCCCAGCAGCCCGAGGTCAACATCGTCCGCGCCGCGCTCCAGGGCCTGGCCAGCGTCCTCGGTGGCGTCCAGTCACTGGCGCTTTCCTGCTACGACGAGGCCCTCGCCCTCCCCACCGAAAAGGCACAACGTATCGCCGTGCGCACGCAGCAGGTGATCGCCTACGAGAGCGGTGTTACCGATTCCGCCGACGCCTTCGGCGGCTCCTACTACATCGAGAACCTGACCAACGAGCTGGAGAAAGGCGCCCAGGACTACCTCGGCCGCATCGAGGACATGGGCGGCGCCATCTCCGCGATCGAGTCCGGCTACATCCAGCGCGAGATCCAGGAGGCCTCCTACGCCTACCAGAAGGCGATCGACGACGGCGACAAGGTGATCGTCGGCGTCAACCGCTTCGTCGAAGAGGGCGAACAACCGACGATGATCTTCCGCCCCGATCCCGCCTCGGAGAAAGCCCAGATCAAGCGCCTGAACAAGGTCCGTGCGGAGCGCGATGACGCCGCCGTCAAGGCCTCCCTCGCCAAGCTTGCCGAGGCCTGCCGCAGCGACGAAGACCTGATCAACCCCATCGTCGAAGCCGTCAAGACCTACGCCTCCGTCGGCGAGATCTCAGACGCTATGCGCGGCGTCTTCGGCGAATACACGCCAGTGACCGCCGTCTAATCGGCCGCTGCTTCTCCTCCGCGTACCTCATCCATCGCCGTCTCCGGCGCCGCTCCCCCAGCTTCCGGGCGCTCTGCCCGCAACGCCTTGATCTCCGACTCCAGCTCCTCGAGCTTCGCCATCAGATCGTGCGTCGTCACGCCCTGCGCCTCGCCGCCGCCGAACTCCACCAGGAACGCCGCGATGTTCGCCGTTACCCAGGTGAAGAAGGCGATCCCCACCAGCATCAGCAGCACGGCAACGCCGCGTCCCTCGGGCGTTACCGGCACGCTGTCGCCGTAGCCGACTGTCGTCACCGTCGCCATCGCCCACCAGAGCGCCGTGCCGTAGTCGTCGAGCCCGCCGCCGGCCCCGCTCTCGAACGCCAGCACGCCGCCGGCACCGGCGAACACCACGGCCATACCGCCAATGACGACCCACTGCAGTCCGCGGTGCCTCATCAACGACTGCGTGGACGTCCATATCCGGGCCACGAACGGCAGCAGACGGCCGAGCTTGAGCAACCGCGCGGCCCTGGCCGAGCGGGCGATGCGCAGCGGCCGCAGGAACGGCACGACGACGATCAGCACGTCGAACCAGTGCCGGATCAGGTAGCGGATCCTCTTCTCCGAGAGGAACGTCCGTATCGACAGTTCCGCCGCAAAGATGGCCCAGATGATGTAGGACACACCCTCGAGCGCCAGGTCGGTTTCGCTGTCGATGTCGACCGCCAGCGGCACGCCCAGCAGCGGGATCATCGCCAGCGCCAGGAACAGCAGCGGCCACTCCGTCGCCTCCTCGAACCGCTCCAGCAGCCGTGCTCGCCTTTCGCGTTGTGTCATCACATCACCCACGCTCTCGCGCGTACGGAGATTCTAGCACCGCCCGTTCGTTATCACGTAGGGGCATGCCTTTAGGCTTGCCCAGAGAGGGCCCGTAAGTCGCCCTCGCCCCGCGCCACCGCCTAGCGGCCGGGCATCACCAGCGAATGCGCGTGCCCCGCGGCCACCGCCTCGCCGCGCTCGTTCTCCGCCCACACCTCGTACACCTTGCGCACCACCGCACCCTCCGCCACTTCCTCAGCCACCCGTCCGTTCACCGTCAGCGTGTCGCCGCAGAGGATCGGCTGCAGGAACGTCACCGACAGGCCGGCGAACTCGA
>JADFKG010000041.1 GCA_022565075.1 Chloroflexota bacterium
GGCTGCGGCTGGCGGGGCGCACTGTGCGGCGTCCGGACCTGACGGTGGCGACGGCGGACCACAACGTGCCGACCCGCGACCGCCTGAACATCAAGGACGAGGTCTCGCGCAAGCAGATCGAGGCGCTGAGCACGAACACGAAGGAGTCGGGCATCCGGCTCTATGGCATAGATTCGGACCGGCAGGGGATCGTGCACGTGATCGGGCCCGAGCTGGGCTACACGCGGCCGGGGATGGTGATCGTCTGCGGCGACAGCCACACGGCGACGCACGGCGCCCTGGGCGCGCTGTCGATGCCGATCGGGACGACGCAGGTGGAGCACGTGCTGGTGACGCAGTGCCTGGTGCAGAGCAAGCCGAAGACGATGGAGGTGCGCGTCGAGGGATCGTTGCCGCACGGCGTTACGGCGAAGGACGTAATCCTCGGCACGATCGGCAGGCTCGGTGTCAGCGGCGGCACTGGCTACGCGATCGAATACACGGGGCCCGTGATCGAGGCGTTCTCGATGGAAGCGCGGCTGACGGTCTGCAACATGACGATCGAAGCCGGTGCGCGGATCGGCATGATCGCGCCGGACGAGACGACGTTCGAGTACGTGGAGGGCCGCCAGTTCGCGCCGAAAGGCAAGGCGTTCGAGGAGGCGCTCGACTACTGGCGGACGCTGCCTACGGACGATGGAGCGGCGTACGATAAGCGGATTGAGATCGACGCCGGCGAGCTTGTTCCCTACGTGACCTGGGGCACGACGCCGGACCAGGTCGTGCCGGTGACGGAGAGCGTTCCGGACCCGGCGTCGTTGGGCACGCGTGCCGACCAGGCGGCGGCCGAGCGGGCGCTAGAGTACATGGGTCTGGAGGCCGGGACGCCGATGCGGGAGATCAAGCTCGACCGCGTGTTCCTCGGCTCCTGCACGAACGCCCGTATCGAGGACTTGCGTGCCGCGGCGGAGGTCGTCAAGGGCCGCAAGGTGGCGGATCACGTTTACGCCATGGTCGTGCCGGGATCGATGCTGGTGAAGTTCCAGGCGGAGAAAGAGGGGCTGGACAGCGTGTTCACGGAGGCCGGCTTCGACTGGCGAGAGGCGGGTTGCTCGATGTGTCTGGGGATGAACCCGGACATCTTGTTGCCGGGCGAGCGCTGTGCCTCGACGTCCAACCGCAACTTTGAGGGCCGGCAGGGCAAAGGCGGCCGCACGCACCTGGTGTCGCCGCAGATGGCGGCGGCGGCGGCGATCGCCGGTCATTTCGTGGACATCCGGGACTGGGAGTAAGGTAGAAACCATGGAGCCGATCGAGAGAGTGACGGGCGTGGCGATGCCGCTGGACCGGCAGAACGTGGACACGGACGCGATCGTGCCGGCGCGCTTCCTGCGGCGTATCGACCGCACGGGCTGGGGCGAGGTGCTGTTCAACGACTGGCGCTACAAGGAGGACGGCGAGCCCGATCCTTCGTTCGTGCTCAACCAGCCGGGATACGAGAAGGCGAAGGTGCTGATCGCCGGGCGCAACTTCGGCAGCGGGTCGTCGCGGGAGCATGCGGTCTGGGCGCTGCGCCAGTACGGCTTCCGGGCGATTATCGCCAGCAGCCTGGCGGACATCTTCCACAAGAACTGCTTCGAGAACGGCGTGGTGCCGGTGCTGATGCCGGAGGAGAAGGTGCAGGAGCTGATGCGCGCGGCCAAGGAAGGCCCGGCGCTGGAGCTGACGGTTGATCTCAAGGCCTGTGAGGTCTCGGACGGGCACGGCTTCCGCGCGTCGTTCGTCGTGCACAGCGATCCGGAGACGCACGGGTTCAGGCGAGCGATGCTGATGAAGGGACACGACGAGATATCGTTGACCCTGAAGCGGACGGACGACATCGAGGCGTTCGAAAAGGGCCGCCCGGCGTACCTGGACCCGGCGACCACCTGATCCAGCGCGGGGACTCTTTGAATTCGCCAGGAGCGAATTAGCTTATACTGACCCCGGAGGTGAGGCTAATGGCGAAACGCCGGCTGTCGTCGACGATCGAAGACTACCTGCAGAGCATCTACAGCCTGGAGACTGAAGGCGAGCGCGTCATCTCCGCCCGGCTGGCGCGCTGGATGCGCGTCTCGCCGCCGACCGCCTGGGCGACCGTTCAGCGCATGCAGCGCGACGGGCTGATCGGCCTGGACGGGAAGAAGACCGTGCACCTGACGCCGAAAGGCCGCAAGCTGGCGGAGAGCGTGGCGCGCCGCCACCGGCTGAGCGAGCGTTTTCTGAGCGACGTCCTGGGGCTGGGCTGGGCGGAGGCGCACGGGGAGGCGCACCACTTCGAGCACGGCATGACCGACGTAATCGAGGAGCGGATGATGAAGCTGATGAACTATCCGAAGACCTGTCCACACGGCAGTCCGATCCCCGGTACGGGAGCGACGCTGGACCCGTCGTGGGCGCCGCTGGACACGTTCGCGGAGGCCGAGCGGGGGACGATCCGCTTCATCTCGGAGGAGTTGGAGGAGGACCTGGAGCTGCTTCAGTATCTCGAGAACCACGCCCTGAAGCCGGGGCGTGAGGTGGAGATCCTGGAGAAGGTGCCGTCGGCGGGGGTGCTCATACTGCACAATGGCGAGGAGGAAGTGTCGCTGGGCCTGCAAGTGGCTTCGCGCATACGGGCAGAACGGAAGTAGGCGGAGACAGGGGATAGGTGATAGGTGAGTAGAGGCGGGAGTCAGGAGACGGGTCGTCTTGCCGTGATAGAGTTTTCGTGTAAAGACAGGTTCCGGGAATCAACCAGCCTAGCGGAGTTCGCCACGTGACGGTTACTGAAGACGGACGCGAGTCCGCGACGGCATCGGCCTTCCTCGAGGGGGAGACTGTACCGGTCCTGCGCACGGCGATCGAGACCACCAAGGCCGAGTTCACAGAAAACGGCGGCATCATGCGTCAGCAGGTGGGGGCGCTGCAGCGCGCGCTGGACCGCGTCCGCCAGGGCGGCGGCAAGGCGCTGGTCGACCGGCACCGCGAGCGCGGCAAGCTGACGGCGCGGGAGCGGATCGATGGCCTGCTCGACCCCGGGACGCCGTTCCTCGAGGTGAGCCCGCTGGCCGCCTGGGAGATGTACGGTGGCGACGCCCCCTCGGCCGGCATCGTGACGGGCGTGGGGCGCGTGGCCGGGCACGAGGTGATGATCGTCGCCAACGACGCGACGGTGAAGGGCGGCACGTACTACCCGATGACCGTAAAGAAGCACCTGCGCGCCCAGGAGATCGCCGAGCAGAACCGGCTGCCGTGCATCTACCTCGTGGACTCGGGCGGGGCGTTCCTGCCGCAACAGGCGGACGTTTTCCCGGACAGGGAGCACTTTGGCCGCATCTTCTACAACCAGGCGCGGATGTCGGCGAAGGGCATCCCGCAGATCGCCGCCGTGATGGGCTCGTGCACGGCTGGCGGCGCCTACGTGCCGGCGATGAGCGACGAGACCGTGATCGTCGAAGGCACGGGGACGATCTTCCTCGCCGGGCCGCCGCTGGTGAAGGCGGCGACGGGCGAGGAGGTGACGGCGGAGGAGCTGGGTGGCGCGGAGGTGCATACGATGATCTCCGGCGTGGCCGACCACTTCGCGGCGAACGACGCCGAGGCGCTGGCGATCGTGCGCAGCGCCGTCGCCAACCTGGCCCTGCCGAAGAAGGAGCTGCCGTGGGAGCTGACGCGGCCTGAGCCGCCGCTGTACCCGGCGGAGGAGATCTACGGCATCGTGCCGTCGGACCTGCGGCGATCGTTTGATGTGCGAGAGATCATCGCCCGGGTCGTCGACGGCAGCCGCTTCCACGAGTTCAAGTCGTCATACGGGACGACGCTCGTCTGTGGCTTCGCGCGGGTGATGGGCTATCCGGTGGGGGTGCTGGCGAACAACGGTATCCTGTTTTCGGAGAGCGCGCTGAAGGGTGCGCACTTCATTGAGCTGTGCTGCCGGCGCAAGATACCGCTGGTGTTTCTGCAGAACATCACCGGCTTCATGGTCGGGCAGAAGTATGAGCACGAAGGCATCGCCAAGCACGGCGCGAAGATGGTGACGGCGGTGGCCTCCGCCGAGGTGCCGAAGTTCACGGTGATCATCGGCGGCTCGTTCGGCGCGGGGAACTATGCGATGGCGGGGCGGGCCTACTCGCCGCGTTTCCTCTGGACGTGGCCGAACGCCCGGATCAGCGTGATGGGCGGGCAGCAGGCGGCGAGCGTGCTGCTGACGCTGCGCCTGCAGAACTTGCGAGCGGACGGCGGCGACATGACGGGCGAGGAGCAGGAAGAGTTCATGGCGCCGGTGCTGGAGAAGTACGAGCAAGAAGGCAACGCTTACTACAGCACGGCGCGGCTGTGGGACGATGGGATCATCGACCCGCTGGACACGCGGAGCTACCTGGCGCTGGGGCTGAGCGCGGCGCTCAATGCGCCGATACCGGACACGCAGTTCGGCGTGTTCCGCATGTGAGCATGGCAGAAGACCGAGAGCTGCGGCGGATCAACCGCATTCTGATCGCGAACCGCGGGGAGATCGCGGTGCGCATCGAGCGGACGTGCCGGGCGCTGGGGATCGAGACGATCGCCGTTTTTTCGGACGCCGACGCCCGCGCGCTGCACGTGCTGGAGGCCGACCAGGCGGTGCGCATCGGGCCGGCCAGCGTCGCCGAGAGCTACCTGAACATCGAGGCGATCATTAACGCGGCGGTCGAGAGCGACGCCGACGCGCTGCACCCGGGATACGGGCTGCTGTCCGAGAACCCGGACCTGGCGGACGCCTGTGAGAACGCCGGCATCATCTTCATCGGCCCGTCGGCGGAGGCGATGCGCTCGATGGGCGACAAGTCGGTCGCCCGGAAGCTGGTGGGCAAGCACGGCGTGCCGACGATCCCCGGCTACGAGGGGAAGGAGCAGGACCCGGCGGCGCTGGCGAAACGAGCGGCGAAGATCGGCTATCCGGTGATGATCAAGGCCTCCGCCGGTGGCGGCGGACGGGGGATGCGGCTTGTCGAGGACGAGGCGAAGTTTCGCAGCGCGGTGGAGAGCGCGCGCAGCGAGGCGGAGCGGTCGTTCGGCGACGGGCGGTTGATCCTGGAGCGGGCGATCCGCGGCGGCCGGCACGTGGAGGTGCAGGTTCTGGGCGATGAGCACGGCAGCCTCGTTCACCTGGGAGAGCGGGACTGCTCCGTGCAGAGGCGCCACCAGAAGGTGGTCGAGGAGTCGCCGTCGCCTGCCGTCGACGACGACCTGCGCGCGCGGATGACCGAGGCGGCGCTGGCGGTGGCGCGGGCGGTGAACTACACGAGCGCGGGGACGGTGGAGTTCATGCTGGACGCGGACGGCGAGTTCTACTTCCTGGAGATGAACACGCGGCTGCAGGTGGAGCACGGCGTGACGGAGCTGCGCACGGGCCTGGACATAGTGAGGCGCCAGATCGCCATCGCCCGCGGCGAGAAGCTGCCGTTCACCCAGGACGACGTCGAGTTCGACGGGCACGCGATCGAGTGCCGGATCTACGCCGAGGACCCGCTGAAGGGGTACGCGCCGAGCCCGGGCCGGCTCGATCGTTTCGACGTTCCGCAGGGTGAGGGCATCCGCAACGACGTGGGCACCTACGCCGGGGACGAGATCACGACGGACTACGACCCGATGATGGCCAAGGTGCTGACCTGGGGCCGCGACCGCGACCAGGCGATCGAGCGGATGCAGTACGCCCTGTCGAACTACCGTGTCGGCGGCGTGCGCACGAACCTGCCGCTCTTGCGGGCGGTGCTGGCGGACCCGGTGTTCCGCACGGGCGGGGCGACGACGAGCTTCCTCGACGAGCAGCTAGTGCCGGGGACGCTGGCGATGGCCGTGACGCCGCACGTCCTGATCGCCGCCTTCGGCTTCTGCCTGATCTCGGGACGGGACGCCGATCCGTGGCTGGCGCTGGGCCCCCTGCGGGCGGGAGGCGCGGCGCGAGTGAACATCAAGCACGGCGACCGGGTCTATGCGGTGGAGGGTCAGCGCGTCGCCGGCTCCTCAAACGAGTGGCGGGTGAAGGCCGGCAACTTCCGCGAGCGGACGGTGCGCTTCGCCATAGCGCCGGGCAGCCACCTGGTGATCGAGGAGGAAGATGAGACGACGCCGCTGCACGTGAGCTGGGTGGAGAGTGGAGGAATGGAAGTGAACCTTGGTGGCCGCCGCTATTCGCTCTCCCTGGCTGGTCTTGAGCGGTTGCGCACGGAGAGCACCCGGCGCCAGCACGGCCTGACGGCGCCGATGCCGGGGCTCGTGCTGAAGGTGCTGGTGAGGCCCGGCCAGGCGGTGCGTGCGCGTGAGACGCTGATCATCCTCGAGGCGATGAAGATGGAGCACGCCATCGAAGCGCCGTACGACGGCACCGTGAAGGACGTTCACGTGAAGGAAGGCGGCCGCGTGAAAGAGGGCGCCGTGCTGATCGAACTGGAGCAGGACGGCGCCTGAGATGCGCCATCCCGGGCGGGTTACGCTGACCGAGGTCGCCGTTCGCGGTGCTGAGCGGGCGTAGTGAGGCTGCGATGGACGAGGTAGTTCGAGCGGGGGAGCTGGAGATCGATCTGGGGAGGCGTCTGGTGCGGCGTAAGGGCGAGGTGATCCCCCTTTCCCGAACAGAGTGGCTGCTGTTGCAGTATCTGGCCGTGAACGCCGGGAAGGTGATGCGCACGACAGATGTTCTGAGCGCGGTCTGGGGCGCCGGGCACCGGGACGACATCCAGTATTTGAGGGTGTGCATCTCGCGCCTGCGGCGGAAGCTGGAAGCGGGCCAGGGCGAGTCGCCAGTCGTGATCAAGACGATGCAGGGTATCGGCTACATGCTGGACACCGAGCCACCGGCGTCCGCTCCTGCGTCATCCCGGTAGGGCACTTTTGTCGTGCCTGTGTTTTGCGGGCTCTGTACGTCCGCGCCCCGTGATGTGCTAACGTCAGGGGCGTTCCAGAAGGAGCGTGAATGATGCCCGATAAGTACGAAACGTTGCTATACGAGAAGAAGGGGCACGTCCTTCTTCTGACGCTGAACCGCCCGGACAAGCTGAACGCCTGGAGCGGCCGCATGGAGAACGAGTTCCTGCAGGCCGTGCAGGCGGCGAACGAAGACAGAGACGTGCGAGTGATCGTGATCACGGGCGCGGGGCGAGCGTTCTGCGCCGGTGGAGACATCCAGGCGTTCTCGCAGGGGTTGGGGCAGTCGCGAGACGGCGCCGGCGCGACGTCGCTGGCGGCGCGCGACGGCAGCCCGGAGGTGCCGATCCTGCTGGCGCGGAGCAAGCCGGTGATCGCCGCGATCAACGGGCACGCCGTGGGCATCGGGTTGACGATGCCGCTGGCCTGCGACATCCGGATCGCCTCGGACAAGGCGAAGTTCTCGGTGCGGTTCGTGAAGGTGGGGCTGACGCCGGAGTGCGGCAGCACGCGCTACCTGGCGGCGTCCGCGGGGCTGGGCAACGCGCTGTTCATGGCGCTGACCGGCCGCATCGTCGAGGCCGACGAAGCGCTGCGTCGCGGGCTCGTCGACCAGGTGGTGCCGCACGAGCAGCTGATGGAGGTAGCGATGGGGCTGGCGGAGGAGATTGCGGCCAACCCGCCGTCGGCGGTGTGGGCGGCGAAGCGGACGATCCACGAGAACATGGCGGAGCACGACCTGCGCCGCGTCGTGACACAAGAAGGCTTCGCGATCAGAGAGGCGCGGCGGCTGCCGGATCACGCCGAAGCGGTGACAGCGTTTCTCGAAAAGCGCGAGCCAAAGTTCGCCTGATGGGCGGCCGCTGGGGACTAACATACCCGCTGCAGGGAGTGCCGCTTTCGGAGCATGGGCCGATTCTGCGCGAGGCGGAGGAGCTGGGCTACACGGACGCCTGGTCGGCGGAGGTTGAGTCGAACGACGCCTTCACGCCGCTGGCCGCCTTCGCTGCCTGGACCGAGAAGACGCGGCTGGGCTGCGCCATCGCCAGCGTCTACAACCGGACGCCGACGCTGCTGGCGCAGACGGCGGCGGCGATCGAAGAGCTGGCGCCCGGGCGCTTCTGCCTGGGCATTGGCACCAGTTCGCCGGCGATCGTCGAGCGCTGGAACGGCGTGCCGCTGGAGCAGCCGATGACGCGCATGCGGGACACGATCGCCTTTCTGCGCGAGGCCTGGAGCGGCGAGAAGGTGGTGCGCAAGGTGGGCCCGTACGACGTCAAGGGGTTCCGCCTGGGCCGCGCTCCGGAGTCGCCGCCGAAGGTGTTTGTGGCGGCGTTGCGGGAGCAGATGCTGCGTCTGGCGGGAGAGCTGGGCGACGGCGCGATAACGAACTACATCTCGCCGGACGACGCGCCGCGGATCGTCAAGATCGCCCGAGACGCCGCGGCGAAGGCGGGGAAAAACGCCGACGAGTTCGACGTGGCGTGCCGCATCTTTGTGATCTGGACGGAGGACCGCCAGCAGGCACAGATGCTGGGGCGCTTCATCGTCGCCGGCTACCTGACGACGCCGTACTACTATGCGTTCCACGAGTGGCTGGGCCGCGGCGAGGCGCTGGCGCCGATGATGAAGGCGTGGCAGGCGCGCGAGCGGCAAGAGGCGGTGGGCCTGGTGCCGGAGAAGGTCGTCGATGACATCTTCGTCTTCGGCAGCCCGGACGAGTGCAAAGACAAGATCGAAGCGTACCGAAACAACGGGATCAGCACGCCCGTGATCAACATCATCCCGACGGCGAGGGACCGGGAGACGCAGGCCCAGCAGAGCCTGGAGGCGTTCCGGGCGCTGGCGCCGCGCTAGAGGAGGACGACACGATGGCTGACTTCACGATGAGCCCCGAGATCAAGAAGCTGCGCGCGGACGTACGCGCGTTCATGGACGAGTTCGTCTACCCGAACGAAGAGGTGATCGAAGACGCCAGCGACGACCAGGCGGAGGAGCTGATCAAGGACTTGCAGGCGCGCACGAAGAAGATGGGCTACTGGGCGCCGCACCTGCCGAAGGAGGCGGGCGGCATGGGCATCGGCTTCATGCCGTACGTCTACATGAACGAGATACTGGGCCGCAGCTTCCTGGCGCCGCGCGCGTTCGGCGCGCAGGCGCCGGACTCCGGCAACGCGGAGATCCTCTGGCAGTTCGGCTCCGACGAGCAGAAGGCGAAGTGGCTGAAGCCGCTGGTCAACGGCGACATCCGCTCTTGCTTCTCGATGACGGAGCCGGAGGTGCCGGGGTCGGACCCGACGACGCTGCAGACGCGGGCGGTGCGCGACGGCGACGACTGGGTGATCAACGGCCACAAGTGGTTCACGAGCGGGGCGATGGGCGCGGAGTTCGCGATCGTCATGTGCGTGACCGATCCGGAGGGTGATGCGCACCGCAAGATGAGCCAGATCATCGTGCCGCTGGCCTCGGACGGCCTGGACATCGTGCGCGCGATACCGGTGATGGGCGAGACGCGCGGCAACCACTGCGAGATCTACTACAGGGACGTGCGGGTGCCGGTGACGAACGTGCTGGGCCAGGCCGGCGACGGCTTCATGATCGCCCAGAAGCGGCTGGGGCCGGGGCGCATCCACCACTGCATGCGCTGGCTGGGCCAGATGTCGCGCGCCTTCGACCTGATGTGCGAGCGGGCCCTGAGCCGCTCGGCGTTCGGGACGACGCTGGCGCAGAAGCAGACGGTGCAGAACTGGATCGCCGACTCGGTGGCCGAGATCCAGTCGGCGCGGCTGCTGACGCTGCACGCGGCGAACAAGATCGACCAGGGCGACGAGGCGCGGGTCGAGGTGTCGCTGATCAAGTTCTGGGGCGCGAAGATCCTGCACGACGTGATCGACCGGGCGATCCAGGTGCACGGGGCGCTGGGCGTTTCCGGCGACACGCCGCTGGAGTCGATGTACCGGCAGGCGCGGGCGGCGCGCATCTACGACGGCCCGGACGAGGTGCACCGCATGGTGGTGGCGCGGCGGGTGTTGCGCGAGTACTCGGGCGGCGCCGGCTGGGAGTTCGAGTAGCGGCAAGTAGTCCTGCTGGGGGATCGTGATGAAGTCGTATGACATAGCGACGATAGGCGGCGGCCTCGGCGGCTCGGCGCTGGCAAAGTCGATGGCAGAGCGGGGATACCGGGTGCTCGTGGTGGAGGGAACGACGGCGTTCAAGGACCGGATCCGCGGCGAGCAGTTGGCGAGCTGGGGGTCGGCTGAGGCGAAAGAGCTGGGGCTCTATGACCTCCTTCTCGAAAGCAACGGCAATGAGATGGTCTGGTGGGACATATATGTTGGCGCCGGACGCATCGCTCATCGCGATCTGACGGCGACGACACCGAGCAGGCTGCCGAACCTGTCGTTCTTTCACCCCGAGATGCAGGAAGCGCTGATCGAAGCCGCGGAGACGGCAGGGGCAGAAGTGCGGCGTGGTGCGCGCGTGACGGCGGCGAAGCCAGGCGCCGATCCCGAAGTGACCGTCGAGTGGGACGGTGGCTCGGAAACGGTGTCGTGCCGAATGGTGGTGGCATGCGATGGGCGGAACTCGGGCGCGCGGCGGTGGGGCGGCTTCGAAAGGAGGCGCGACGAAGACCGGTTGCAGATCGCCGGCCTGCTGTTCGAAGGCATGGAGATTGAGGCCGACACGGCCCGGTTGAGCTTCAACTTCGTGGAAAGTCAGGGCGCGCTGCTGTTTCCACAGGGTGGTGGCCGGGTAAGGTCCTACATTGCGTCCTGGAAGGCTCTGCATCCGCGACTGCAAGGTGAGGGGGCGAAGGGGCGGTTCCTTGAAGAGGCGAAGAAGGCGGGCCTGCCTCCAGAGACGTTCGACGGGGCGGCACCCGTTGGACCTCTGGCCACGTTCGACGGCGCGGACGAGTACGTAGAGCACCCGTATCGCGACGGTATCGCGCTGCTGGGCGATGCGGCGTCGTCGAGCGATCCCTCGTGGGGTCAGGGACTCTCTCTGACGCTACGCGACGTGCGGACTCTGCGGGACAAGCTTCTAGAGAGCGAAGACTGGGATGCCGCCGGTCATGCTTACGCGGCGGCTCACGATGAGTACTACGGGCGGCTGCATACGTTTGAGGACTGGTTCACGAAGCTGATGTATGAGCCGGGTGAGGCTGGCAAACGGCGGCGGATGCGGCTGATGACCGGCGAACTGAACATGGAGGAGTTTGACCCGTTCCAGAGCGGGCCGGAGTCGAGCGAGCCTGACGCTGTCACCCGGGAGGCTGTGCTAGGCGAGTAAGCGACAGTGCGAGCCGCGCTGTGACAGTGGGCACGGTCGCGTCTGTCCCCGCGGCGGTAAGATAGAAGCGCGGGCGATATGGTCCCCGGCGCCGGTTCACCGCCAGAGTGGAGGAACCGATGGCTTCATGGGAATACAGAGTCGCATACGTAGACTTCCGGGGGAGGATTTCCTCGGAAGGTGTGGAGTTCATACGGCAGCCGGGTGAACACCGCACGGCTTTCGTTCGCCGGTACCTGGATGGTCTGGGGAGCGAAGGCTGGGAAGTGTCGGCTGTTCAGCCGTTGATCCGGATGGAGACGAGCTACTTCGTGTTCAAGCGGCCCGCTACGGCGGATGCCGCCTGAGGCGAGGGATAGTTCTCTCCCGGAACACCGAACCGAGCTAGTTTGACGAGGTAGGTGGTCGACGGCGCCGGGGGCCGCCCGCAGGCGTGGCGTGGTCGCGCCGCTCGTGGTTCGAGAGCCTCACCATGAGCGGGAGAGCCTCAGCATGAGCGGGAGAGCCTCAGCACGAGCGGATGGTTCGAGAGCCTCACCATGAGCGGGAGGGGCACCACGAGCGGACGGGGCTGCGACCCGGCGTCAGGATGCTGGGCCGAGGATGGCGGTGGAGAAGAGGACTGCGAAGGCTTTGCACCAGATGATGGCGGACTGGAACTGGCTGACGTCGGTGCCCGGCGGAATGTCGTAGTTGAAGGCGCCGTCCGTGCCCTTGAGCTCGCCCAGGTTGATCGCCGCGTCGGTGTAGCCGCCGGGGTCCGGCGAGAGGTAGACGAAGAGGTCGGGCCCGTTGCGGACGGAGAACTCCTCCAGGCGCAGGACGTAGACGCCTGGCTCGCTCTCGATGAGGAGCGCGGTGCCGCTTCCGAAGTGGAAGTCGTCGGCACCCTCGAACTGGCCCTGGCTGACGACGTGTGCCTCGAAGGCGGCGGCCGGCGCGTCGGTCGCGGCTGGGAGCGGCGTCTGTGTGGGCGCATCACTGACGGCGGCCGTTGGCGTGCCGCCGGACGCGGTGGGCGGGGCCGTCGCGGTGGGCGGGTTGGCCGAGGCGATCACGACGTTGTCGCACTTATCGGAGCCGGCGCCGGCGCCGGCGATCGGGCTCGCCTCGCAGACGGTGCTGCGCTCCCAGAGCGGCGACAGGAGGTAGTCGCCGAGGGGGATAGAGACGACGAGGAGGATGACGAGCGCTGGGCCGGTGATCAGGCGGCGCCGCCAGGCGATGATGTGCCAGCCGAGGCGATAGGCGACGGCGAGCGCTGCGACGAAGGCGATCGCGAAGCCGATGGTCAGCGGGTAACGGTAAGGATAGAGGTCTTCGGAGAGGAAGCGTTCGAGATCGCCGGCGATGTCCATATGCCTGGTGCAGGTTAGCAGAGCGGGGGCCAGAAGGTGTTACGAATGCTACAGAGGTGAGAGGGATGGTGGGCTTGTCGGGCTCCTTGCCGCTGTGATAGGGCGTCTGTATGATTGGTGATGAATTACACAATCCGCTGACGCTATGCGCAGAAGGACGCCTTGATGGTTCTCCCAGGCCGCGC
>JADFKG010000188.1 GCA_022565075.1 Chloroflexota bacterium
CGCGGATCGCGTGTAAAGCGAGGGCCTCCTCCACGAGGTCAAGAAGACGGTCCTCGTCTTCGCCACTCACCTCCCTTAGCAGCTCAAAGGTGAAGCCGGAGGTCATCGCCGAGGCGAGCGTAAGGATGCCGCGGCAATCCTCGCTGAGGCGGGAAAGCCGGCGGCGGACGATGTCTCTTATGCCCTCGGGGATGTCCAGTTGAGGCACGCCGCCGGTGCTGCTCACCCACTGGCCGTTCTGCAGGCTGAGTTTCCCTTCCTCGACCAGGTGTTTGAGGATCTCCTCCACAAAGAGGGGGTTACCTTCGGTCTCCCGATAGATCGCCTTTACGAAGTCTGCTGGTACTTCCTGCTCGCCCAGGGTCGACATCAGCGCAAGCACATCTTCTTGCGGCAGTCCCCTTACGAGGACCCGCTGGAAGAACTGCTCCCGGCGAAGCGCGGCAAGCGTCTCTGAAAGAGCGTCGCTTTCTTCGACCTCCACGTCGGAATAGCAGCCCAGGATCATGATCCGCTCCGTTGCGATACCCCTCGCCAGGTACTGGAGCAGGAGCAGCGATGGCCTGTCTGCCCACTGAAGATCGTCTAGGAGCAGGATGAGAGGAGCAGCCTTGGCAGCGTTTCGCAGAAAGGTGGCGACGCTTTCGAACATGCGCAGACGATCGGCCTCGTCCTTCATGGGAGGCGCCTCGGGCGTATCCGGGAGGCGCTGGCGAATCTCGGATATGAAAGTGGCAATCTCCGGCGCCCCGTCCCCCAGCTCCTGACGCAGCTCGGCCTCTGGCCTACTGACCACGTACTGGCGCAGAGCGTCCATAAGCGGCAGGTAGGGAATGCTGGCCTCGGATTCGTAGCAGCGTCCGCTAAGGATCTCGGCGCCGCGCAGCCCCGCGTACACTGCGAACTCTTTCGCCAACCGCGACTTACCTATACCTGGCTCGCCCACCAGCATGACTATCGAGCCACGGCCGGAGAGGGCGCTCTCCAGGGCCGCCTTGAGCTGCGACATCTCATCGCGGCGGCCGACGAACCGGCCCCACGGCACGCTTTGCAGGGCCGTCACGCCCGAGGTGGCGAGCACCTGCTCCGCCGAGACGCTCTTGCCGGCCGTCTCCGCGATGCGTCGAAGCTCAGTCACAACCTCTGATGCGTCGGCCGGGCGCTCATCGGGTGCCTTCGCCAGCAAGCGCATGATAATCGTCTCCAGTGACCGTGACACCTTCGGGTTGTGGTACGAAGGCGCCACCGGCACCGTGTTGATGTGCTGTGAGATAACCGCCACCACGTCCTCGCCCACAAACGGTGCTTGCCCCGTCACCATCTCGTACAGGATGCAACCCACCGCGTACAGGTCGCTGCGGGCATCCGCCTGCCGGCCCATCGCCTGTTCCGGTGGCATATAGCCCACCGTGCCAATCATCATTCCGGACATCGTCAGCCGCGAGCGGTCCAGCGCCACTGCCAGGCCAAAGTCGCCGATCTTCGCCGTGCCGGTCTCTGTGAGCCAGATGTTCGCCGGCTTCAGATCCCGATGCACGATCCCTCGCGCATGGGCATGGGATAGCCCTTCGCAGATCTCACTGGCGATGCGGATCGCGTCTTCGATAGCCATCTGATGATCGGGCGCCTGTTCGATCAGCTCTGACAGGTCCCCACCCGCCATAAACTGAGACACGATGATCGGCTCGCCGTGCGCCTCGCCGATGTCGAACACGGTAACGATGTGATTGTTGTCGCCCAGCCGCCCCATGGCCTGAGCCTCGCGACGGACGCGCACGAGGCCGGCTTCGTCCAGCCCATCGGTCTTGATCACCGCCACAGCTACTTCACGATCGAGTCTGGTGTCGTAGGCGAGGTAGACGTTCTTGCGGCCGCCTTCACCCAGGAAGCTCTTTACCTCATAGCGGCCAGAGGCGAACGATGAAGGTAAGGCAGACGAAGGTTGAGGTGTGGGAGTGCCGGTCGACACAGCCGGCGCGTCAGGCTCTAAAGAGTGACGGCATTTTCTGCAGAAGCGCGCGCCAAGCTGATTTTCGGTCTTACACGAGGGACAGATCGGTACAAAGTCAGCTCCGCATTGATCGCAGAACTGCGCGTCGTCCAGGTTTTCGCTTTGACAAGATGGGCAGCGCATAGACCTCCCCTAGTCGCCAATCGGAGCAAGCCTAATGGTGATCTATCACGAGGGATGCTGTCAAAGATTGGATCAGGTGCTGGCTTCCGCAACCGGACGCTGGTGCTAGTAAACTGAGACTGGAACTGCCTGATTTACGATCGCGCGGTGCGTCTCATTCAGAAGAACCGCGAGCCACCAGCGCAGCTCGAACCACAACGGAGAGGCAACATGAGGACGGGCGCGGCCCTGGCCCAGCGTCCCGATTGGCGGGAGGCTCTGAACGACCTGATCGGCCAGATACCTTTCCGCTCGGGAGAGGACGAGGTGCACCTGGCGTTGCTGTTCGCCAGTTCGGAGTACCGTGACGAGACCGGCTCACAGGCGCCCGCCTCCTGGTGGGCTGTTCCGGCCATGTTCTCCGCAACGATCGCGTCCCGGACCTCGTTCTTGGCGTTCTGACCCTTTGTCATCATGTAGACGCCGGACGCCACGAACACAACTCCGAGGGCCAGCGGCGCGACCCATATCCAGTGCCGGATCACTTTCGCCCAGTTTGCGAGTTTCATCTCCAACCTCCTTCAAGACTGGCCCGATGCTTGCTCTGTCCTTACATTGACGCAGCCCACAT
>JADFKG010000042.1 GCA_022565075.1 Chloroflexota bacterium
GTACAGCGTTGCGTACTCACGCAGCGACGGCAGCAGGCCGCCGCTCATGCGCTCCTTCTGCAGGCGCAGAGCCATCACAACGTCCGCTCCCTCGATCGCAGCGTCAAGGTCGGTCTCGACGTTGACGTGGGGCAGCGCCGCCGGGTCCTCGGTCGGCGGATCGCCGGGGCGCAGGCCCGCCGGCAGCAGCGTCGCCGGGCCGCAGACGGTCACCTCCGCGCCGGCCTTGGAGAGCAGCCAGATGTTGGAGCGCGCGACGCGGCTGTGCGCGATGTCGCCGACGATGACGACGCGCCGTCCGCGTACGTCCCCCAGGTGCGCGCGCATCGTGTAGAGGTCGAGCAGCGCCTGCGTCGGGTGGGCGTGCCAGCCGTCGCCGGCGTTGATCACGGACGAGCGGATCTGGCGCGCCACCAGATGCGGCGCACCAGACGAGCCGTGACGCATCACCAGCACGTCTGCGCCGATCGCTTGCAAAGTGCGCACCGTGTCGATCAGCGACTCGCCCTTCTCGACGCTCGAGCCGCCGGCCGCGACGTTGATCACGTCCGCGCCCAGCGCCTTTCCCGCCAGCTCGAACGACGCGCGGGTGCGCGTGCTCGCCTCGTAGAAGAGGGTGACGATCGTGCGGCCCCGCAGCGTCGGCACGCGCGGCACGTCGCGGCCCAGCACCTCCTTCATCGAGTCGGTCGTCTCCATCAGCAGGTCAATCTCGTCGCCGCTCAGGTCGTCCACGTCGAGCAGGTGCCGGCGCGTCCATTCGCGGTCGTCAGTGGAGCGCGGCGCGACGGTCTGCTCCCGGCTTGTGGCTCGCATCATCGTTCGCCCTCCTCTCGCGTAATGCGCACTTCGTCGTGGCCGTCCGTCTCCTCGAGGAGCACGTCCACGCCTTCGTGCAGCGCGGTCGGGATGTTTTTGCCCACGTAGTCGGCCCGGATCGGCAGCTGGCGGTGGCCGCGGTCGACGAGCACGGCCAGCTGGATCGCCGCCGGCCGCCCGAAGTCGGTCAGCGCGTCCAGCGCGGCGCGGATGCTGCGGCCGGTGTAGAGCACGTCGTCGACGAGGATCACGGTGCGGCCCTCCATCGCCACCGGCAGGTCGGTCGGCTGGACGTGCGGCGCCCGCGAGGCGATGTCGTCGCGGTAGAGGCCGATGTCCAGCGCGCCGACGGGCACGCTCTCGTTCTCGATCTCCCCGATCGCCTCCGCCAGGCGGTTCGCCAGCGGCACGCCGCGGGTGCGCATGCCGACGAGCACCACGCCATCGAGTCCGTGGTTGCGTTCCACGATCTCGTGAGCGATGCGCTGGATGGCGCGGCGGATCTCTTCCGCGGAGAGGACCGTGCGCGCGATCAACAAAAAACCCTCTCACCAACGGGAGAGGGTCCGCGCGTCAGCCGGTACAGTATGCGGTTAGCCGGGACGTGTGCGTGCGTCAACTCGATCTCCCTTGGCGGCCTCGCAGGACCGCATTAAAGGTTTCGACTGTTAGGACGGTTTCGCCTGACCAATGTTAGCAGCGCAGGCGAATCCCGGCAACGCCGAGTGTTATCTTATCCACGAACCGACCCCACACGCTTACAGGAGGACTCCCATGCCAGAATTCGTGCGAGTGGCCAGCGCCAGCGAGGTGCCGCCGGGCGAGATGAAGGTCGTCGAGGTCAACGACACCGAAGTCGTGCTCGCTAACATCGATGGCAAGATCGTCTGCTTCAGCAACGAGTGCACGCACCGCCAGGGCCCGATGGGCGAGGGCGTCCTCGAGGGCGAAGTTGTCGAGTGCCCGTTCCACGCTGGCCAGTTCAACGTCCTTACCGGCGAGGTCGTCGGCCCGCCGCCGGACGAGCCGCTGCCGACCTACGAAGTGAAGGTCGACGGCGACGACGTCAGCGTCGCCGTCTAGCCGGCGCTATCCGTCTGGGCCGAGCCAGCTGACGAAGCGGTCCAGGTCGGGCAGCAGGTCGCTCGCCTGCAAGAGGAACAGCACGCCCACCACGAGGCTGAACACCGCCGCGATCCCGCCCGCCGCCACGTATATCCACTGCCGCCGCGAACTCGAGACGACCGTGACCAGGCTCACCACCGTGATCACGGTGTTCGAGATCAGCAGGCCCACGATGAACGCCAGCAGGGCGATCACGCCGGCGACCTGACTCGATGCCCCGACAGCCGCCGTGATCAGGAGCACCTGCGTGCCGGTCTCGGCGCCGATGCCGTGTATCGCGCCGATCCCCAGCGCGGTCCTCGCGCCGTACTGCTGCTCGGCGTGCACGTGCTTTCTCGGCTTGCCGAAGACGCGGGCGCGGACGCCCTCGTAGACGTTGCGTACGCCCGAGAAGACGAGCATCCAGCGGCTGCGCAGTCGCACCTCCTCGCCCGAGCGGAAGAAACGATAGATCGCGTAGAAGAGGTAGAACGCCAGCAGTATCAGAGTCACGCCCACCACCCGCTCCATCACCGGGTCGATCCAATCGGGCAGGAACCCGCGCGCCATGATCGCCGCCACGCCCAGCAAGAAGACGACGAAGCCGTGGCCGAGCGCGTAAAGGCTTCCCAGCATCAGCGCCGACCGCTGCTTGCTGACGAACCCCGTGATGGCGCTCAGCTGTCCGTTGCGCGCCTCTGCGCTCCGCCGCACCGTCTCAGCGTGGGTGTGTGCGGGGTCGTGACCGGCGGCCACCGCCGTCTCGGTGATCACGGCCGTTCCGGTCCCACCGTGGCTGTGGCCGATCGAGTGATGCGACTCGTCTGTGAGCATGACGCCGGGCTCGCCCGTCAGCCATTTTTCCGCGTCAGGCAGCTCAGCCGTCGTGCTCGTGATGTCCGTGATCGCCGCGATGTGGTCCCAGTCGATGCCGTGGCGCAGGCCGAGCGCCAGCGCGGCGCTGATCACCCCCACTGAGCCCACGATCGACAGGACCGGCAGTGCTTCTGCGGGAATCATGGCGCGGCCTAGGCTTTCGTCTGGCAGCTTTTGCAGACGCCGAAGATCGCGAAGTGGCCGAGGTCGGCCTGGAAGCCGGCCTCTTCGTAGAGCAGCGTCGCCACGCCGTCAAGGTAGCTGTTGTCCAGCGATGTCACGTCGCCACAGGTGCGGCAGATCAGGTGATGGTGCCGGTCCTTGCCCACCCACTCGAACTCACTCTCGCCCGAGCCCATATCCGTCTCGTAGACCAGCCCCAGGTCCGCCGCCGACGCCAGCGTGCGGTAGACCGTCGAGGCGTCGATGAACGGGTGGGACGTGCGCAGCTCTTCGATCAGCCGCGAGGCCGTGATGTGAACGCCGGAGTGGCGCACCTCGCAGAGGATGTGCACGCGCTGCGGGGTAACCTTCTGTCCGGCTTCCCTCAGTACGATGGCGGTCTCGTTTTCGCAGGCCATTGGCGCGCCCTCCGTCGCAAATGCAAGTCGTTGCAGTTGCAGCATGTCGAAGGTGCGGCCCGCTGTCAACTGGCGCTCGCCGCGCCGACTCGGTCAGCCGCCGGCCAGCGGTGGCATCAGCGTCAGGCGGTCCCCCTCCACCAGCGTCCGCTCCGGGTCCGTCGCCTCGCCGCCCACGATCACGGCCGCCGCCAGCTCCTCCGTGATCTGCAGCCGCTCCAGCACGTCGCGGACGGTCGCGCCGTCGGCCACCTCGTAGGGGAACGTCGCGTCCTCGCCGGGCGCGTACTGGTCCAGGTAACCCTTCAGCTCCACCGTGATCTTCATGCCACTTGAGGATACCTCAGTACCCCGGTGATATACTCGCCCGGCCAGGAGGTGCTGAGATGCCGGAAGTGACCGCTAACGGCCTGAAGATCCATTATCGCGACGTCGGAGACGGCTTTCCCATCGTCTTCCTTCACGGATTCACCGGCAACACTCGCAACTGGGCGCTCACGGTCCCCTCGCTCCGTGACCGCTTCCGCTGCGTCTCCATCGATCATCCCGGTCACGGTCAGTCCGCGAAGCCGACTGACACCGCCTTCTACGCGCTCCCCAACATGGCCGCTTTCGCCTACGCCGCCATACGCGAGATCGGCATCGAGGAATGCTATCTCGTCGGTCACTCGATGGGCGGCATGATCTCTCAGCACGTTATCCTCGACCACCCGGAACTCGTGCGCGCGCTTATCCTCGTCGACACCGCGGCCGCCCCGGTCAACGGCTTCGAGTCATGGAACGAGAAGTTGCGACAGACCGCCCGTACGGAGGGTATCGAGGCGGCGTTCGACCTTCGCTCGAAGAACGACCCGCGCGCCGCCGACCCGGCCTTCCTTCGGCTCTGGCGCGAGCAGTTTCTGATGACTTCGGTGGAAGCCTACATCGGCGGCAGCCTGGCGATGCGCGACCGCGAGCCACTTCTCGACCGCCTCGCCTCCCTCACCGTGCCGGCGCTCATCGTCTGTGGGGAGAACGACGAACCGTTCCTCGAACCTTCCCGTGAACTGCAGGCGGCGATCCCCGGCAGCGACCTCGTGATCATCGCCGGCGCCGGGCACGGCCCCGCCATCGAGACGCCCGCCGAGTTCAACCGCACCCTGTCCGGCTTCCTCGACAGCGTCCACGCCGCCGCGCCCGCCTGAGCGATGGCCTACGACATCGAAGCGGTGCGACGCAAGTACATCGGCTTCGAGACGGCGAAGTCCCGCGGCCGCTATCCCGTCGAGCACGACCCCATCCGCCGCCACTGCCACATGGTGGATGACAACAACCCGCTCTTCATCGACCCCGACCGCGAAGGTGGGGTTCTCTGCCCGCCATCCGGTTGGCTCGCACACTACTTCGCCAGCCTCGGCCCCTGGCCCGCCGTCTTCGAGCCGCTCTTCCCGATCGTGCCTACGCCCGGCAAGCGCATCATCAACATGAGCCAGGAAGTGGAGTGGTCTGCCCACATCAAGGTCGGCGATCATCTCTCCGTCGTCCGCCGCATCGCCGACGTCTTCCAGAAAGGCATCACGATCGACCCCGAGGCCGTCTGGATCGTCGCCGAGGCGATCATCACGAACCAGCGCGACGAGGTGGTCTGCGTCGTCCGCAACACGCTCCTCACCCACCGCACGCCCGACGAAGTGGCGGCGGCGAACGCGGACGCATGAAGCGGGAGCAGGTCTACTGGGAAGAAGTGAGCGTGGGCGACGAGCTGCCCGAGATATCGCTCGACATAACTGTAAGGCGCCTCTTCCTGCAGGCCAGCGGCGCGCAGGACTGGTACCCCGTGCACTTCGATCCTGCCTTCGCGCGCAAGGCCGGGCACGAGGACGTCTTCATGAACACAGGCTTCGTCCAGGCCGCCCTCGTGCGCCTGATCACGGACTGGATGGGCGACGCCGGCTTCCTCAAGCGCCTTGCCTTCCAGATGCGCCGTCAGCACCGGCAGGGCGACACGATGGTCTGCCGCGGCAAGGTCACCGGCAAGAAAGAAGCGGACGGCGACGCGCTCGTCTTCCTCGAAGTCTGGGCCGAGAACGAGCGCGAGGGCATCGCCACGCCCGGCGAGGCGACGATCGTGCTCCCCCGGACGCCTGCTGGCGAAGGCTGACCCGGCCCCGCGAAGGCGCGGTCTGTTGACGTGCCGCGCGCAAACTGCTTACAGTGGGCGCACTTAGAACGAGATCACGAAGCGGAGGACAGCCACATGGGCCGCGAAGACCTGCTAAAGAGCGTTCCGATCTTCTCTGAACTCGGTCGCGGCGACCTGTCGCGGCTCGCCAAGCTGATGGTCCCGCGCACCATCAAGGCCGGCGACGCTGTGATCGAGGAAAACGACCAGGCCGCCGGCTTTTTCATCGTCTCCAGCGGCAAGCTGGAGGCAGAGCGCCAGGGTAAGACGCTCGCCACCTACGGCTCCGGCGACTTCTTCGGTGAGATGGCGCTCTTCGAGGGCTTCCCGCGCTCCGCCACCGTCCGCGCCGTGGAGGACAGCGAGCTTCTGGCGATGACCCGCTGGGACTTCACCGCCGAACTCAAGAACCACCCCCAGATCGCCCTCAGCATGCTGCCCGTGCTCGTCCGCCGCCTCCGCGAAGCCGACCAGCGCCTCGCCGACTAGCCGCGCTCACTCCAGGATCGCGCCGGCGTCCCGCAGCCGCTTCTGCAGCGTCGCCACGTCGACCGCTGTTGCGTCGCGCCCCTCCGCCGCCAGCGCCGCCGCGATGCCAGCCGCCTGTCCCGTTGCCATGCACGCCGGGATCTCCTTCGTCGCGTGGTTCACACGGTGATCGACCGAGATACAGCGCCCGGCCGCAAGCAGGTTCGCCGTTCCCCGCGTCAGCAGCGAGCCGTACGGGATGTTGTAGACGCAGTCGTACTTCGTCCAGTGGCCGGTGCGCGCGATCGTGTCGTCGAAGCGGCGGTTCAGGTCGTCCCGCACCATTACGTGGCGTCCCTGCAGCCGCCGCGATTCAGTGATCCCCAGCTGGTCCGCCATCAGCGATATGTAGGCGTCCTCGAAGCCCGGCGCGTCCTTGCGCAGCCGCGACGCCTCCTCTTCCACCATCCGCCGGCACTCGACCAGCGCCGCCGACACTTCCGCCGGGTCCGTCGCGTCGATCTTCTCGCGCACGCGCGCCTCGCCGCCCCAGGGTACGAGCGCGCGGTCACGGCCCGTCGTCCGGAAGAACAGCCCGCCCGCCTCAAGCGCCTTCTCAACGTCGCGCACTCCGCCCATCTCGAACCACAGCCACGGGTGTACGCGCTCTGCCTCGTACGGCTCACCGGCCGCCGCGAACACGTCGCCGTCGCCCGTCGTATCGATCACCACGCGCGGCACGATCGCCTGCCTGCCGGACTTGTTCTGGATCACCAGCGCCGCGATCCGCCCGTCCTCCAGCAGTGGCTCGCAGGCCCACGTCTGGTAGAGCACGTGCACGCCGGCCTCCCGCAGCATCTCGTCGGCGGCGAAGATGAAGGCGTAGGGGTCGAACGCCACCGAGTAGCGGACACGGTGTGGTGCGCTGCCCCAGACGAGCCCCCAGCGCCGGCAGTGTTCGACGAGCGCCGGGTCCGGGTCGTCCCACTGCTCCCGCGGCGGATACCAGACACCGCCGCGCCGCTCCATGCGCTCGACCATCTCCTGGCAAAGCCCCGCCACGGCCTGCTTGCCCGCGCCGTCGTCCAGCGTCAGCAGAAGGATGATCATGCCGCCCGTCGCCAGGCCGCCTGTGTAGCTGAAACGCTCGATCAGGTACGTCTCGGCGCCCGCCCGCGCCGCCGCCACAGCCGCCGACACGCCCGCCGAGCCGCCGCCGACGACCAGCACGTCAGGCCGCGCGGCCACCGGCAGGCGCGATTCGGGCAGCGTTACGAAGTCGGGATCAGGTGACACTCCGGCACGAGGATACACGAGCGGAGCAGAAGGGCAAGCGCCGGCGAGGCGTCAGTCGCCGATTTTGCGCCACTGGCCGCGGCCGTCCGTCGTCGTCCGGGACGCCTGGCCGTGAAGGATGCTGCTCTCGGCCAGTAGCTCGAGAGTGTCGTTGCGCGCGAAGGAGTAGGGCAGGAACGCCTCCGGATCGACCTCGCAGAGGACGTGAGCGCTGGCGTACGATTGCCCCTCGCTGTAGACCGCCTCGACTACCTGGCGCACCGGGATGTCGGCCAGCGGGTCGTGCGGCGACTCGCGGAAGACCAGCTCGCCGCGGCCACGCCTGCTGCTGGTCACGTTGAAGGTCGAAGTCACCTGGACGAGTTGCGGCGGGTAGTCGAAGCCGGCGCCGTCGCTGCGGTGCAAGAACTTGAACTGGAAGGTGGAGAACTCGTTGCGGCCGGGCGCTGCGTCCTCATCGTATCGGCCGCGCGCGCTCAAGTAGCGGACCGCGTGCCTCTCGGCGTGGCCCCAGACGTGCTCGTTCGTCGTGTCGAAGACGATCCTCGCCAGCTTCGTGGGCTCGCCGAAGATCTCCCGTCCCACGGTCACCGCTTCGACGGTCGATCGCGGCGCGGCGACGCAGTAGTGCCCGATGATGTCCTGGTAGCGCGCGCGCAGGTAAACGCCGCCGCTATTGAAGGCCCCCATGCAGTTCGAGTTGCCGATTTCGCTGAACAATACCGCACCCAGTGGATCAGGCGCCGGTTCAAGGGGCGGCGGCAGAAGCTCTCGGATCGCCTCCGCCGTCGTCTCGAAGTACACGGCCAGCTGGCGGACGCCCAGAAAGTGGGCGCGCGAGTACACCGATTGAATGGCGGCGATCTCATCTGACGATTTCACTAGACGCACAGGCGGCCTCCGAGTGTTCTTGATCTCTTTCACTACAGACGGGCCAGACGGGCGTGAGTTGCGTCACATTACGACGGCCCGTGGCGGGTTCCGGCTAACACTGCCATGCCCTAACCTGAGATTTCGAGCGCCCCGTTTCCCCAAACCATGTCTGACGAATCTCCTGACGCCCCCCGTAACGCTGCCCCGATGCTGATCGACGAGAAGGACCTCCGCGGTTCGATCATTCGATTGGCCTGGCCGGTCGTTGTCCAGCAGGCCAGCTTCGCCATGGTCCAGCTCGTGGACACCGCGCTCGTCGGTCACCTGGGCGAAGACTCGCTCGCCGGCGTTCGTCTGGGCGGCCAACTGCTCTGGTTCGCGATGAGCGGCATGATGGCCGTCGGCGTTGGCGCCACGGCCGTTATCGCCCGCATCGTGGGCGGCGGCGAGTCCCGCGACGCCTCGAAGGTCATGCAGACGATACTCGTGCTGGCCGTCGTCTGGGGCCTGCTGATGATGGTGCTGATGCTGCTTTTCGGCGACTGGATGCTGGGCGTGCTCGGCGCCGAACCCCAGGCGCAGAGTGAAGGCGCCGACTATCTGCTGGGGCTCGCCTTCGGCCTGCCGTTCTTCTCGTTCGTCTTCGCCGGCAACGCCGCCCAGCAGGGTGCCGGCGACACCCGGTCGCCCATGGTCGTCGGCCTGCTGATCAACGTCGTCAACGGCTTCGCTTCATACGCCCTGATCAACGGCCCGGGCCCGTTCCCGCGGCTGGAAGTGCTCGGTTCCGGAGTCGGCTTCACGATTGCCGGCGCCTTCGGCGCCCTCCTCGTCGCCGGCGTGCTCATTTCCGGGCGGCGCACCCTCAGCTGGATCCCCTTCCGCCAGGGCGCATTCAACGGCGCCGACGCCCGGCGCATCCTCAACATCGGCGTGCCCGCGGGCCTGGAGCAGGCGCAGTTCAACATCGCCTTCATGATCTACACGCGCATCATCGCCTCGCTCGGCACGACGGCGCTGGCCGCTCACGGCGTCACGCTGGCGATGCAATCGCTCACCTTCAACATCGGCTTCGCGCTCAGCATCGCGACCTCGGCGATCGTGGGCCAAACGTTGGGCGCTCAGCGCCCGGATCTCGCCGAGAAGGCCTCATACATGACGATGCGCTATTCGCTTGTGTTCATGTGCGTGGTGGCCGTCATCCTCATGACTCTCGGCGGCCAGATCACCTCGATCTTCGTCGGCGGCCAGAACGCCAGCGCCGTCGTCGATATCGGCCGCGACCTGATGTTTATCTTCGCCTTCGCCCTGCCGGGACTCGGCATCAGCCTTTCCCTGTCGGGCAGCCTGCGCGGCGCCGGCGACACCCGTGCTGTGCTCTACATAATGGCTGGTTGTACGTGGATCGTGCGGCTAGTGCCCGCATACCTCCTGGCGATCACCTTCGGTCTTGGCGTACCGGGCGCCTGGCTGGCCGCCATCGCCGACATCAACGTTCGGGCGGCGATCATGTTCATCAGGTTCCGTCGCGGCAAATGGAAGCACATCAAGGTCTGATGGCCTGCTAAGATTGTTGCGGAAGGAATCGCCCGTGTCCGTCACCGTCTACACCCTGCGAAACTGCGAAGTCAGCGACAAGGCCGTCGTCGCTCTCCGCAAGCGCGGAGTCGACTTCGAAGAGCGCCGCGTGGACGAGAACGCCGGCTGGTGGGAAGAGGCGCTCGACTACGCCATGGCTGTCCCCATCATCATCTGGGAGGACGGCCGCGTCGAACTGGGTTGGGACGGAGAACACGGCTGAGAGATCACCTGAGGGGCGCCGTGAGCACCCCGACTGCCCCGGCCATGCGCATCTACGACACGCTGACCCGTAAGAAGGAGGAGTTCGCTCCGCTTCAAGCGGGGCACGTCCGCCTCTACTCCTGCGGGCCCACCGTCTACCGCTACGCCCACATCGGCAACCTGCGTTCGTACCTCATGGCGGACTGGCTGCGCCGCCTTCTGGAGGCAGACGGGTACACCGTGCACCACGTCAAGAACATCACGGACGTTGGCCACATGCGCGAGGGCCGGCTGGCACAAGAAGAGGACCGGATCATCGCCGCCGCCCGCGCTGAGGGCAAGCCGGCCGCCGAGATCGCTCGCTTTTACACAGACGCCTTCCTCGAAGACGAAGCCAAGCTGAACATCCTTCCCGCCGGCGACTTCCCCAGGGCGACGCAGTACGTCCCGGCGATGGTCGAGATGGTGAAATCGCTCGTCGACTCCTCCAGCGCCTACGAGGCCGGCGGCAACGTCTACTTCAGCGTCGCCAGCTTTCCCGGGTACGGCAAGCTCTCTCATCAGCAGTCGGAAGACCTGCAGGAGGGTGACCGGGCTGAGCCCGACCCGCTCAAGCGCGACCCTCGCGACTTCGCCCTCTGGAAGGCCGCCGAGCCCGGCCGCGCACTCAAATGGGAGAGCCCCTGGGGCGACGGCTTCCCCGGCTGGCACATCGAATGCTCTGCCATCGTCGCCTCGGTTCTCGGCGACGAGATCGACTTCCATACCGGCGGCGTCGACAACATCTTCCCGCACCACGAGGACGAGATCGCCCAGAGCGAGTCCGTACTCGGGCATCAGCACGTCCGCCGCTGGGTGCACGGCCAGCACCTGCTCGTCGACGGCGTCAAGATGGCGAAGTCCACCGGCAACGTCTACCTCATCTCCGACCTGGAGCGCCGCGGCTTCGACCCGCTCGCCTTCCGCTACCTCTGCGCCAACGCCCACTACGGCACGCGCCTCAACTTCACGCCGTCTTCCCTTCGTGCCGCCCAGCGCGGCCTCAACCGCCTGCGCGCCGCCACGCACGGCGCCAGCGGTCGCCTGACCAAGAAGGCCCGCGCCGAAGGCGACAAGCGGCGCATCGCCTTCTGGGACGCCGCCCGCGACGGCCTCAACATCCCGGCCGCGCTTGCCGTCGCCTGGAGCGTCGCCCGCTCACGTCTGCCCGGCGCGATCAAGCGAGAGCTGCTCATGGACTTCGACCGCCTCCTTGGCCTCGATCTGGCAACGGCGCAGCCTGCGCCGCCAGTCACCGGCGAAATCGCCCAGCTGATACGTGAGCGCCACGAACACCGCAAGGCCAGCCACTGGGCCGCCGCCGACGGCATCCGCGATCGCATCACCGACATGGGGCTGGAAGTGCGCGACGACCGGCCCGGCACCACCGTGCTGCCGATCCCGGCCTGGAAGCAGGACGATGGCAACCTCTCTTCGAGTGCGGACGTTGTCTCGCGCCTCGACGAGACCCCGGATCTCGACTTCACGGTCGCTGTCGTCGCCCGGCGCGGTTGCGAGGAGCTTCAGCGCTGTGTTTCTTCGGCCCGGGCCTGGCTCGGCGACGCGGGCGAGGTGATCGTGGTCGACAACGGCTTCCCGGAGGAGTGCGATCCGCTGGGAGGCGAAGATGCGGCCAACGCCGAGCAGCTGCGCTTCTTCCGCGCTGACCACTTCCTGGGCAGCGCCGCCGGCAGCAACGTGGCGCTTCGCCAGGCGCGCGGCCGCTGCCTCGTCATCCTCGACACGAGCGTCGAGGTTACGGGCGATCTCTTCGCCGCGCTGGATGACGACGACGCTCCATACGATGTCCTATGCTCGAATCCGCCCTACGTCGAAGCGGGGGATTGGGAGAGCTTAGATCCCGTTGTGCGAGATTATGAAGATAAGCGGGCCTTGCTGGCGGGCCCGGACGGACTCGACCTGATTCGGCGCTTGGTATCCGAAGGGAAGCCGCGGTTGCGGAGCGGAGGGCTGCTTGCTTTGGAAATTGGGATGGGCCAGTATGAGGCTGTCAGACAACTATTGGAACAAGATGACTATCGCGAAATCGCCTCCCGGATGGACCTCGCGGGGATTCCGCGAATCGTGACCGCGAGGGCCCCATAGTGAGCGTGCAGGAAGAATATCCGACGGCGGTACGAGAGATGGCCGAGGAGGACCGCCCGCGCGAGCGGTTGGCAAGGGTGGGCCCCGAAGCCTTGCGGGACGCGGAATTGATAGCGATACTCTTTCGGACGGGCACCCGGAAGGTTGGCGCCGTGGCGTTGGCGGAGAAGGTGTTGAGCCATTTTGGAAATATTCGATCCGTCGCGCGGGCCTCGCTGGAGGAATTGCAACAGGTCAATGGCCTGGGCCATGTCAAGGCCATCGAAATCAAGGCGGCGCTTGAGCTGGGTAAACGGCTCGCGGCGTTTACGGAACGCGGCCGGGTCAAGATCCATGGGGCTCAGGATGTAGCCGATCTTCTGATGCTCGACTACAAGGATTGCGAGACGGAGGTGTTCAAATGCCTGCTTCTCAACGTGAAGGGCGATGTCCTTAAGACGATTACGATTTCGACCGGCGGCCTCGATGGCACTTCGGCGTTGCCGCGCGATGTGTTCCGCCAAGCGGTGCGCGAGGGCGCGGCCTCGCTGATCCTCTGTCATAACCATCCGAGCGGCGACCCGGAACCGAGCCGGGACGATATTCGGTTAACCAAGCGGCTCTTCGAAGCCGGAACTTT